>NZ_QUJX01000034.1:0-8029 GCF_003480785.1 Ruminococcus sp. AM26-12LB
CAAATTATTCTTTTCGCGGGTGCTGAACATATTTTACAGGAAAATGGCATGGATCTGAAGCATCTTAATTCCAATAAGTTACAAGAGCAAATTGCAGATCTTATTTCCAGAAAGGAATCACTAAATACTCAATACGTTTCTTTTAAGCAAGAAATAAAAGAGTTGGAATTGATACATCAAAACCTGTCCAAATATCTCAAACAGGATGCTCCTGAAATACAAAGATCTTCTCATAACAAACTTCCTTCTTTGTAAAACCATAATAATAGGCAGCGATTTCACTCGCTACCTAAATTTCCGTTAAACCGATATCCTACACCGCGCACCGTTTGTATATATACCGGATGTCCAGGATCATCTTCTATCTTTTCTCTAATGTTGCAGATATGTCGCATAACAACATTGTAATCACCCGAATAGGGTTCATTCCAGATTATATCATATATTTGTTCTTTACTAAACACTCTTCCAGGACTTCGCATTAATAAATGCAAAATTTCAAACTCTATAAAAGATAAATCTATTTTTTCCTGCTTTCGAAATAATTCTCTTTTATCCAACAAAATAACAATATCTCCATAACTCAAATTTGTTTTTGCATTTTCAATTACTTGAAATGCTCTTGCTCCCGTATTGACACAGGATATTATATGATTCAGGATTTCTTCCTCACTATCTTCAAATGTCAGTATTAACATTTTCCCATGTAATCACCTACTTTATTTTTTATGCATAAACTTTTAACTAAAACAAATCTGCCGTACTGTGACATTTTTCTTTTACCATCACACAGCTAAAGATTATTCAATATTCAATTCAATGTTTCCAGTAAATTCCTCACACTCAATGCCGACATAATTTCCGCCATCAGGAAGTGTAATTGTGTCACTATAAGTTCCGGTTGTTTCAAGCAAAGTGACTACTTCATCAGCTCCAGAAATCCAAAATACTTTTGCAGTTCCCTCCGCAACCTCCAAAGTGCAATCAATAGACAAATCCTTACCAGCTTCTCGCTTTATAGAAGTTCCTCCAAACAAATACTCTGAATCTGAAAAATTCTCATAATCAGCCGTATAAGTTCCCGTATAATCATCAATCCCTTTTTCTTTTGTTCCTTCCAAAGATAACTTTCCTGTAAGCTCTATGACTCCAGCCGACTGAACGATATTATTATAATGATTGAGAATTTCATCTTTTGAACAGCCAGAAATCATAAAACTTCCCAAAAGGACAAATGCCAATGCTAAAACTATTTTCTTAATAAAATCATCACCAGCCTTTCTTTGGTGCTACCTTTTTGGCCTTTTTCTTTGTTTGGGTTGCTTCTCGCTCTTTCATGCACAAAATCAAGATGGCAGAAATAACAACAGCAAGCACAAGACTGCAAGAACAGCTTCCGATATTCCAGTTGACTGCGGTATCATAGCTGCGGTAGCCTACCATTCCAAGACTTGCGGTAATCGGATAAAGGTTTGCTAATGTCATATTTCCTGCGGCAAACATCCCTCCATATCCATAGACAAAAGCAATGATTACACCGACTAAAAAGCTACCTGTCCTCCGACAAGTAAGAGCGATAATCGGCAGAACCGCAAGATATAAAAAGAAATTAACCGCAGTAATCTGCAAGGCTGCTTTTAGAGCTAAGGAAATCTCAAAGCCTGGAAATCCCACAATCATTTCCGCTATGATTGTAAACAAGCTGCATATCAGCCCGAAAATAATAGACAATACGCCGCACACAATCAATTTTCCGGTCAGCAGCTTCTTAAAAGAAATCGGCACAGTCAGAATATTTTTCAGTGTGTCATCCGTCTGCTCACGAGAAATCATATATCCAGCAATTAGGCTGATACACATCGGAAAAATCATGGACATATTGTTTTTGATGACCTGTTCTGTAAGATAGGCGAAATCCCAAACGGAACCATCATTCGCCATAGAGGTAAACAAGGTCAGCAGGACGGATAGGAGCATGAGTGCAACGCCCGCCCAAAGGATATGATACCTTTTCAATTTATAAAATTCTGTTTTTACAATGCGAACCATGTTTATTCCCCCCTCTGCTTATATAATCTGTCAATCAGTAAGAACGAAACGAATGCCATGATTCCAAGAATGAATACAACTTGAAATGTTGAAGGAATTAGCCCTGTCATTTGCTCCAAGTCCATTTTTATTCCATGAGCCGCCATATCTCCCGCACTCCAAAATGTAGTCAGTGGCGTGGGCAGAAGCCATAACATGGTTTTAGGCAGTGTGTCAAACAATGCCGTAGCACTCATGTTCAGAACGCTGTAAAAGACACACAGCAAAATGGAAAAAACATAGGTCTTACTGAAAAAGACAACAAGGACAATCAACGGGAGTGTTCCTGCTGTAATGAAGATCCCCGTTTCAACCGCCAAAAACAGCTTATAACCAATTCCATAAACTTCTAATGTTCCAATTCCGCAAAGAATTGTTGCAATAGTAGAAGCCACGCAAAAAACAATTCCAAAGATAAAAAGGACAATGATCTTTGCAAGTACCATTTGCGTGCTGGTTACTGGAATTGTACGCAAATTTTTGAATGTATCGTTGTCGCGTTCCATAAAAAACAGGATGGCGGCAATCACTCCGATAATGCAGGGCAGTAAAAACTGGATACCATATCCCAACACCATGTTAAATAGTCCATCGAAAGCATCTGCCCGATCCGTATATCGCTCCATCATAGAGGGCGTTGTCATCAGATAAGTCAGCGGGATTGGAAACAGGAACGCAGCCAGAATAATCAGCGGAATAAATTTCTTCCGTTTCAATTTCAAAAATTCGCATTTGATTAGTTTAAGCAATTCCTTCGCCCCCTGTCACACGCTTGAAGTAATCTTCAAGACTTTCTTCACAGGTATGTGCTTCTGATACCTCCAATCCGTTTTCTACAAAAGCAGTTACAATTTTCCCCACAGGCAGCTCCATATTGTGTAGACGCAGATTGTGGTCGTCTTGTATGGAAAAATGGGTTTCATGGAAATTGCGTTCCAAAATTCTTGCCGCCTGTGCAGTATCAGAGATCGTAAACCGGATATGTTTACTGCTTTTTTGCTCCAACTCAGCAAGGCTTTCTTCTTCCAGCAGTGCACCGTGGTCAATAATTCCAATATCGTCAGCCAGCAAGGAAATCTCCGAAAGAATGTGACTGGAGATTAAAATGGTTTTTCCTCTTGCGTCACAAAGCTCACGGATAAAAGAGCGTACTTCTGCAATACCGATAGGGTCAAGCCCGTTGATAGGCTCGTCCAAAATTAAAAGTTCCGGATCGTGCATGACTGCAAGGGCAATCGCCAACCGCTGCTTCATACCAAGAGAGTATTGCGAAAACAGCTTTTTATCCTTGTAAGGAAGTCCGACTAAATCCAGAGCGTCTTTGATGGCATGGTTGTTTGGTACTCCACGCAGGGTAGCAAAGATACGCAGATTCTCCGTACCGGTCAGATTGGGATAAAAACCAGGGGACTCAATCAAACTTCCAATGCGGGGCAGCAATTTCTTTTCATTTCCCTGCAAAGACTTTCCCCAGATTTTGACCTCACCGGAAGTCGGCTTCGTTAGACCCAACAGCATTTTCATGGTTGTGGTTTTTCCGGCTCCGTTTCTACCCAACAGACCATAAATTCTCCCACGCTTGACATGGATATTTAAGTCCGC
This sequence comes from Ruminococcus sp. AM26-12LB, assembly GCF_003480785.1. NCBI lineage: Bacteria > Bacillati > Bacillota > Clostridia > Eubacteriales > Oscillospiraceae > Ruminococcus > Ruminococcus sp. AM26-12LB. Next base: position 3,691 of record NZ_QUJX01000034.1, read on the forward strand.
CACACTCTTTTGTGAGCCGTATTGCTTTGTCAGATTTTTTGTTTCAATAATATAATTTGAATCCATATTCAAAACCTCCTGTTCTGTAAGGTATTCTATCACGCCAACCTTGCATTAACCTTGCCACAACCTTGCATTAACCTTGCAATTTGAAATCCGATAAAATAAACAAAAGTTCCCGTCACAAGGACGGGAACCCGCTTAAATCTCCAAGGGAAAACGCAAAGAAAATTCAGTTCCTTTTCCCGGTATACTTTCAACAGCTATGCTTCCGCCCATTTTTTCTACAAGTTGATGGACAATGGAAAGACCAAGACCGCTACCTTTCTCAGACCGACCTTTATCGCACTTATAAAGCCGTTCAAAAATGTGTTTCAAATCTTCTTTCTCAATTCCAACTCCATTATCTGCCAGCAGCAGCTCCATGCTGTTTTCCTTCTTCGATAGGGAGATTTTAATTTTGTCCGCATGGCTATGAGCGATGACATTTTGAATGAGATTATTGATGATTCTCATATAGCTGTCTATATCCAATCTTACCCGGACAGGCTGTTCGGAAATATCAATGTCATAATCAACCTGTTTATCCTCAAAAATCGGTATCCAGTCAATCAGGATATTCCTTGTAAACTCTGCGGCCTCAATGCTCTGGATTTCCAAAGCAAACTCGTTGGAATTTAACTTGAACCAGTCAAAAAGCACATCAATATATTCTTTCAGATCGTGGGCTTTCCGGCGAGCAGTTTCAATATAATCATCCCGGTCTTTTCCCGTGACAATACCTTTGTGTGCAGCATCAAGATACCCGATCAGAGTGGTAAGAGGCGTCCGAACATCGTGAGAAAGGCTTGTCATAAGCTGGCGGTTGGTTTCTTCCGTCTGTCGCACAGCAGAAAGCCTGCTTTCATAAGCCACAACGATCTCATTGATTTCATAGGCAAGAGGGGCTGTTAGTTCATTTGTTGCAGACAAAATACGCCGATTGCCATTTCCATTTTTCACATCAACCAATGCATCGGTCATTTCTGCTATTTGTTTTTTTATACGCCGAACGAGAACGATGGAAGTCAATACAGCCACAACAGCAATCACAATGGACAAGAATATGATGATTTCCATGCTGACTACACCTCCTTGTTAAAGCGATAACCGATCCCTTTGACAGTTTGGATGTACTTTGGACTGGAGGGGTTGACTTCTAATTTTTTACGAAGCCGACTGATAATCGCCATAATGTTACTGTCATCATAGAAATATTCTTCACCCCATACTTCTTCATAAATCTGCTGCTTTGTTAAAATCCTTCCTTGATTTTTTACACAATAGAGCAGCAAATCAAATTCCTTTGGTGGAAGTTCAAAAGTGCCGTTTCCCGTAGTAACGGAACGATTTTCAAGGTCAATTTGTAATCCATCAAAATTCAACTTTTGCATCGTTCCGGCTTGCTGATTAAAGCGAGTGTAACGGCGAATGAGGGACACAATACGGGCAATCAGCTCATCCATATCAAACGGCTTTGTCAGATAATCGTCCGCTCCGGCCCGTAACCCCCGCACCTTAGAAATGCTGTCATTTTTGGATGTGAACATTAAAATTGGCAAACTATGCTCTTTGCGGATTTCTTCCAGTGTTTCAAACCCATCCATACCGGGCATCATCACATCCAGTATTACAAGCTGATATTCCTGCTCTTTTAATTTCTGCAAGCCCTCTTTTCCGGTATTACAAAAATCGGCTGCTATATTTTCCGTTTGTACGCTGCGCTTAATTAAGGCACACAGTTCTCTGTCATCATCTATAATCAAAATTCTATTCATGGTACAATTCTCTCCCTTGTTTTGTCCGACCATCCACAGGTTTTTATGCTGATTTTGGTATCAGCCAAACCATTCCCATCTTTACAGGTCCTGGAATACGTCCACCAGAGCAAAAATAATTTATCCAACGAGGTGTTACTCCCCATTTTGCACTAGCTTCTTTTAATATCATATAATCCATATCCATTCCTCCGAATATTATTATAATTCGTTCTTTCGAATAATACAATCATATGCCTTCTACATTGGCACATCCTTCGGGAGTGCATGAAAGGATACCTAGCAAACACTTCCTATGTCATGACACAGACGAAATTTCCCACACTTTCCTAACGTCTGTACGATTAAATTTCCATAGGAAAGTCTTCCTGGCATTCTTCTGATTTTCTTCAATTTTCCGCTAGAATATCTTGACTTTTCACGCCGTCTGTATCATTAGTTAAATTTTTTCATGTATCTTGTGAATATCTCTTGGGTGTTAAAAAGGAAAAATAAGCAGTGATCTGGAATATTTTCACAGACCACTGCTTAAATTTTTATTAAAGTGATACCCAACTCCCCACACTGTCTGTATGTACATTGGTTTACTTGGATTATCTTCTATTTTCTCACGTAGGTTACGGATATGACTCATAACAATATTATAATCGCCAAAATATGGTTCTTTCCAGACACAATCGTAAATCTGCTCTTTACTGAACACTATTCCGGCATTTTGTGCTAATAGCAATAAGATTTCAAATTCTGTATAAGTCAATTCAATTTCAGTTTCACCATGGATCACTACTCGCCTATATTTGTCTATACTTAGTCCCTCAAAGCACAGGTTTTTATTTTCAACAATGTCTTGTTTGAAAATTTTTGTTTTTTCATCTACGCATGATAATATCTGATGTGTTCCTCTTCCATCGTATCATTTCGGTTGCCTTTATCAAACATTGCGGTCACTAAACATTCGTCTGTATCAAAGTTCATTGCCAGATCCATCATAATTCTACATCCCCCTTCTTATGTGCTTTGGATTTTTCAGTTGCCATTTCTTTCTGCTCCTGTGCTTTTACTCTTGCCTGGAACTCTTTTAACGACTGCAGCACAGATTTTTTCAGTTCTCCTTTTTCGCCCTTTACAGGCTCTTTCTTTTGCGTCTGGTTCGGTTCTACTGATACGGATTCTTTCTTGACTGGTGTTTCTGAAACTTCCTGTTTCACTTCCACGGTCTGTTCTGCTTCCTGCACTTTTCCATGTTTCTCATTCAGATATTTTTCCATATCGTTGATTGCTTTCTGTACCAATGGACTCTCCTTATAATGTGGAATCATATCAATCAGATCCCTGTCTATCCTGTCTCCACTCATGAGTCCATATTCCCCAGAATAATCTTCATCGCCATCTTGCAGATCAAATCCGATTCCTTTGATTCCATGCAACCGTTCTGACGGGATGCTCTCATATATTTTAATGGCTTCTTCTAAAGTAAGGTTGTTATGGTACTCTCCCATGACCGGAAACTCCATGCACTCTGCGACATAAAAACTGATCGTGGCTTCTGGCTGTTCCTGCTCTGGCTGTTTGTCAAAGATAGAAAATCTCTCTGCGTCCTCCAGACGGGAAAGTAAAGAATGGGCAGTTATAGCATCGCTGTCTATATCGGATTCTTCAGATACTTCAACCAACCAGTCCTTTAAACACTCTGTTTTCTTATTCAGAATGTCCTCTGTGATTTTCTCCACCTGTTCTTCCCTGTTCTCAACGGTATCTTTATATTCATAAGCGTCATATTCATATCTGAAATTATCTAAATCCACCGCCAGCTTTTTAATCTCCTGCTGATCAAGGTAAGCATCTGCTTCCTTCATATATTCTGCCAGAGTGATTCTTTCTTCTGCGATAGGATTGATGTCCACCTTAATACCTGCCATTGCTATACCATGAGCATTTAATTCATTGAAGAAACTGTCTTCACGGATATTGCCACGATAAGAAATCACTACATCAAGGTCAGAATCTTCCCGGTAAAGGTCTTGTCTGCTTCTGGAACCATACACTCTTGCAGCAAGCAGCTCTACCTCCTGTTCCATTCCCATATCTTCTAATACTGCCTGTGCATGATACAGAACCCCTCTTTCTACTTCTGCCCTGCTCAGGCTATTTAATGCCAGTTCATTTCTTCCAATCTCAGAAGTCACACGAAGTTCCCCCTCCTGCAATAAATCTTTAGAGTGCTGGATCGTCATTTCCTCAAATTCTTTATAATCCACTTTGACACATTCCATGTCATCCATTCTCTCACTTTTAAGAATTTCATAAGCGGCTTCCTGGATAAATGCGTCGGGATTATCATAATCACCACTCTGGATTTCATGCAGGTCAAAGTCATAAAAAATAAAAGAATATCCTTCTTCTGTTGCCTGTATGGTCAGATACCCTTTACTCCTGGTAAACTGCATTGCGATTCCCTCATAGGTTTGCAGTGCTTCTTCTCTGCGAAATCCTTCAAAAATACTTGCCGGGCAGTTCTTTTC
>NZ_QUJX01000034.1:8039-11914 GCF_003480785.1 Ruminococcus sp. AM26-12LB
CTGCGAAATCCTTCAAAAATACTTGCCGGGCAGTTCTTTTCTAATTGTATCCGCTGCATCTGTTCTTCCTGAACTTCTTCCACATCTGCCATCAGTTCTTCATAATCCACTACTTTTGCATCTTCCAGTGAGTACCCTTTATCTTCTAAAATATCACTGGCAGCTTTATCCACATAGATTGTCGGATTGTCATAGATTCCTCCATCATCCTCCTGATAATCTTCATTATAAAATGTATAGTCATAACCATCTTCTGCGGTCTGGATTGTAAAGTATTGTTTTCCAATCTGATATGCAATCTGTACCTCATTCCAGTCCAGCATGTTTTCCATTTTATTTACCACTTCATATATTTCTGGATTCAGCCACCCTCCGATCTGTTTATACGCATGGGTCAGCCGATCTATCCCGTTTTCACATCGGATAAAATCCATGCTTTCCTGCATCGTTTCCGTATTCTGGATACCAAGCACTTTTTTCTGATGATTTGGCAGACGTAAATATTCCTGCATCGCTTCATCCAGTGATTCATACCGGTTTACTTTTACTACACCCTCTGCATTTACATCTTCCATCACATAAAAATTATCAATGTAATGAATCTCTGGCATTTTTAACTTTATGCCTTCCGGCAGCTGCACCTCACTGACTGCATGAAAATTAAACCGGACATCCGTTCCAGATTCATTTTTTCCTGCCATCGTTTCTTCCCAGGTATCTTTCTGTACTGCCTGTATTTCTTCGATTGTAAGTGTCTGTCCACTCCGCAGGGTTACAACAGAATCTTTCGGGAATTCCGTCAAGTCATAAAGTGTTGTTCCATTTTCCTGCAAATATTCTGAAACTGCTTCCAATGCTCCTGCGTCAAACCCGTTCCATAAGTCCTCCGCTACAAGCTGTCCATTTTCTGCTACGATAATGCCTGCCACATCGGATCCAAATTCATCCTGTTCCATTAAGAAAAACTTCTCCCCGGCATATTCCTTTTCATCAACCGTATGCCATGTTCCGTTATGTCCTTCTGCTTCATACCCTCTTGTCTCTGCCGTAATCGTCACTTCGTTTTCTCCTATCGCCTGTTCTATCCTCTGCATCCGAATCTCAGCTCTTGCCATGTCGATAAACCCATCTAAAACTGCCGGGTGGCTTTCGATCACATAATCCAGATTCAGATTTCTGCCCCGGCTGATATTTTCCGGGACTTCAATATGCTCCGCCCAGTCTTTGTTCTGTCTGGAGAATCTTCCATCATGGGAAAGTTCCTGGATGGTATTTGCCATAACAAAATTCATACGTTCTTCCCCAAAGCGTTCCACGACTTCTTTTGCTGCATTCTGCTTTAAGTGCAGCCCGTCAAAATTCTCCCGGATAGCTTCTTCGATTGCTTTCTTGCAGTCCAGGTTTAACTTTCTCAAATCCAGATAAGCATCCACATCCCGTTCTCCCATTGCCTGTTCCAATGTTCCTTTATAAACTGGCGGATATGCCCTGACGGAATTATGTTCCAGTATGTTCATTCTCTGCTGGACAAACTCCGGAAGTTCCTGAAATCCAAAAGAATCTACATAATAGGCTGTAATCTCTGCACCCCTGTTTATCACGATCACATCACTTACCGATAAAGAATGACCACGGAAATCTTCCGGTCGGTCAATGTTAAAGCGTTCAAATATATTTTCTAACGTGATTGTTGGCATCCATGGTGCTGCATAAACCATCCGGTAATCCTTTCCGTCAATGGTATATCCCAGACTCTTTGCGGATTCCATTCCCATAAACTGATAAGTATGCTCATCCCCACTATCCATCTGATAAATGGCAAACCTTCCGCTTTCTCCATGCAGAAGAAGTGTCTCATCAATCTTTTCTGCACTCTGCTGTTCCAGTGCTTCCTGTTTTGTAGCAGATATTTCTCTTTCTTTCTGCACTTCCCATTCTGTTTCTGTGATTCCAAAGATACCGTCATATCCAAGAATTGCATCTTCTGTGTCTACAAGTGTTGATTCTGCCAGCTGTGGATTCTCTTGATTTCCATGTAACACATAAATTTCTGCCCCTCCACGGTACAATTCATATGCACGGTCTTTCGTAAGCGGAAGCATATGGTCTAACTGGATTCCTGCCTCGTGCATTTCTGTAAAACCAACCATGCCATCCGGGAAATTGTCAATCTGTGCCTGTATTTCATTCATAAGGCTTCTCGTATATTCACTTCCCGGTCTGCGGATTGCAGTCATCATACGGTTCACCAGTCCAAGCACTTCGTCTTTATCATCCATCTTATATGCAAAATTCACAATAAGATTTCTCTGGGAATCTGTGAAATCTCCCGTATTGGCAGCTTCTGCTGTTTCAATCAGACGGTGGGCATACTGCATGGCTGTTTCTTCTGCAATTTCCGGCTCTTTCGCTTGGAAGTTCGCCCTTGCTGCCTGGATCACTTCATACACCAGCTTTGAACCGGCTTCATCGTAAGATTCCATCATATCCCATAATAGGTGAGTCAGACTTTCCACCTGTCCAGGGGAGGTGTCTGCATATTCATTTACAAATGCCTTTTCATTTTCCGAAAAAATATTTCTTGGAAACTCTGCTTTTTGCACCAGCATCTCTGCCTGATCTTTCGGAGAAAGGTCAGAAAAATAAGTAACGCCTGTGTCAGCATCATATTCCACATCATAAAAATCAATCGGATAGTTCTCTCCGTGCCCACTGCTGTCATAGAGTGGTGTGACGGCAGCACCTTTTTCTTCCAGAAAACTTTCCAGTGGTTTCTCATTTTCCTCTATCTCACCACTTTCCAGAAGGCGGACGTATTCCCCCACATTCTGCTCTAACTGTTCCCTGCTCATGTTTTCGATCAGATCATAAGTAAACTCGGAACCCATACTGCCTGAAAGATGCAGAATTAAATCTTCCTTATGAAAAGTATCCCGAACTGGTCTTTCCATTTCCAGCTCGTGCATCTGTGTCTCGATATTCTCAATGACTTCCGCAGACGTTTTCCGTATGGTATCCATAGATGCCCGGAGTGCTTTCATATCCTTGCTTTCACACCAGCTGGCAATATAGGTAAAAGAGTATTCGGAAGTATCCAGACCAAAGTGGTTGCAGACAATATAGGCAATACTTTCTGCTTCCACTTCTTTGGTTGTCCGGTCTTTTAAAATCCCTTCCGCATCCATTACCTCCCGGTCATGCAGCAATGCATGGCTTACTTCGTGTACTCCGGTTTTCATGGTCTGAAGATTACTCATATCTTCCTGAATTGCGATATACTTTTCTGTCTGATGATAATACCCCTTTGCTTCCCCTTCTATTTCCATCATGCGGATTGGCACAGGAGAAATGTTCTGCAATGCTTCCATAAACGTGTCATAAAACTGTACACTCCCGGTAAGTTCCGGTACTTCCAACTCTACAATCGGCTCTCCCTCTGTCTGGCTGACATCAAATACCGTTGTCACACGAAACCTTGGAATGACCATCTCCACAATCTCTGTTTCCGGCTGACCGTCATCCCCGATCACCGGCTCTTTTGTTACAGGGTCAATCTTTTCAATCTCCTGTTTCTCACGGATGGGTGCCGGTGCGATAATCTGGATTCCTTTTTCCCCTCTCTTTACATGGCGGTTAAATTTCTTCTGCCACGCCTGATACCCTGCCACCAGAGTAGCCTCCGGTTTCTGCATGGTGATCAGAAGGGTGTTATTAAAACTGTAATTATGGAACTTGGACATGGTATTCAAATATTCCGTATATCGTTCCGAAGTAAAAATCTCCTTTACGCCCTGTTCCAGCCGTTCCGATATTTCCTTTAACTGTTTCTCTATATTATTTGCCATAAACAAACCCTCCATTTTATGTCCCCGCCA
>NZ_QUJX01000035.1:0-10316 GCF_003480785.1 Ruminococcus sp. AM26-12LB
AACCCAGGTGCAAATGCTCATGTGCCGTAAAGTAACATAATGGCAAAGACCAATGACAGCTACCACTATTCCTAAAAATTATTTTAATCTTCCTATTGACTTTAATTTTATTTATGATATATTAAATATAATTAAAAACAACAAGAAAGGAGAATTTATTTGGAGATAGATAAAATCCCTCAATGGATACTTGCATTAGAACCAGAGGACGCAACTTTTCTAAAGAACTTTGTTCTGAAATCAGGTTCACTGAAAGAAATTGCACGTTTGTACGAAGTTTCTTATCCGACAGTCCGACTTAGGCTGGATAAACTCATTCAAAAAATTGAATTAAGTGACCAAAAGGAGGAAGAACCGTTTTCAACATTTATCAAAGGGTTAGCGGTTGATTCACGAATTGATTTGGAAACCGCAAAAATCATTATCGAAAAATATAAACAGGAAAAGGAGAAAAAATCATGAATACAGTTATGACATTGGTTATCGCACTCGCTGTTATTGTACTTCACGTTTGGTTGTGCCACAGAAGCCCCAAATTTTGGTATTTAGGAGGTATCATTCCCCTTTTATGGATTGGTGTGCTGGTATTTCTGTTTTTCAATGACAAAATCAATTTTGGAGAAGATTGGAAAATGATTATTTTCCCGACACTTATCTTTTTCCTGTTTTGGATTGAGGGGCATCAAGCAGCTAAGAAAAAAGAAATTGACAAAATGAAAGCAAAAGATATTTAAATAGATAGCAAAGCCAGCCGAGCCAGTCAACGGTCAAGATGAACGGCACATACGCGCCGCCGTTGACAGCCCCGCCCGCCTTTGCAAAAGGGTAATCAAGGGGCGACAGCAAGGAGTGCTGCCGCCCCTGTTTATCATAAATGCAGCCCGTCAACCATGCACAAGCCTTTGAGGAAAGGGGGAATTTCTATGACCTGTACAGAAGAATACAAGGAGCATATCGAGTACACGTTCCATGCTTTTTGTAAAGTCGTTATCCGTAACGCTATGTGTACTGCTGTCAGAACAAGGAACCGCAAATACAAAAGAGAAATATCCCTTGAATACCTCACAGAAGAAAAATACCACCCTTTAGGCACAAACGATAAATATTTTCAAGCCCCGGAGCCAAACGAGGAATACATAGTCCACCTTTGCGGAGATACGGTTATCTTGAATAACGGCCTGCTGGTACAAGCCCTCTCCCGTCTGCCGGTAGAAGAACAAGAAATGCTTTACCTGTCCTTTTACCGCCGCATTTCACAGGAGAAAATCGGCAAGCTGTACGGGCGCAGCCGCAGCGCGACCGGCCGCCATATCCGTAAGTCGATACAGCGTCTTTATGAGGAAATGGAGGGAATGGCGCATGAGGAATAGCCGACTTCTCCCCTACGAAACAATCGTAAAAGCCACCAGCGGCGAGCCGGAGGCGGTCAACGCTGTTTTACAGCATTACCGGGGGCTTATCTGTTATTACTCTCTTGTTGATGGACGGGTAGACCGGGACACAGAGGAATACATCACAGAAAAGCTATTGACCGCAATCTTCAAATATGAGTTTGGCAGATAACGCCGCATACAGCTATACTTATGTGACGAAATAGAGTATAATAAAGCCAGTGACAAATTGGAAGTTGTGGAGGTACTAATGTGAAAATAAAAAAGATTCATCAAGAATTTTCTGTTTGTAGAGAATGAGGAGTTTACTTATGAAAGAAAAAAGCAAAGCTATTAAACTATATCTTATTCTGATATTTGCAGTATGCTATGGGCTTGGAGTGATTGAATTTTTCACTGGAATGGGAAAAGCCTATAAGTTTTTGGGCATTGGATTTACATTTTTTCCTGTTTTGAGCGCGTTAATAACAAGACGAATTACAAGCGAAAAAAGCAGTTATTTCTTATCATTAAAAGTATGGAAGAATAAGAAAATATGGCTGTTATCAGCAGTTGCTCCGGGAATACTAATTGTGTTGGGAAGCGTTTTATATTTTTTGTTGTTCAGAAATGAGTATAGTGGTGTATTTGCGTATGGACGGCTGATTGGAAATGACGATGTAATGATTGTTGACAATATTTTTGTGTTTGCTATTGTATTCATCATTGCCGCTGCACTTATGATACCGATACAACTGATTGAACTGGGCGAAGAAATCGGATGGAGAGGTTATTTACTTTCTTTACAGGCTGAAAAGTATGGCAGAAGAAAAGCGGTTCTTATAAATGGTTTCGAGTGGGGACTTTCACATCTTCCCTTGATATATTTTGGCTTTAATTACAGCCTTGATAATTTTGGCGCACCGTGGACAAATATGCTTATGATGATACTGGTGTGTATGGTGTTTGGCACGTTGTTTTCATACGTCACCATCAAAACAGGAAACTGTATGTATGCGGCTATTATGCACGGAGTAGTAAATACAATCGGTGAAATGCCGGTTTTGCTGACTTATGATATAAACTCAACGTTGCTTGGCCCAAATCCAACAGGAATTATTGGAATGAGTTTTCTTTTGATAGCGGCAACTTTATTTTTTCTAAAAATTGAAAAGAAACGTAATTAGATGTTAAAGCCATATCTGTAAGGACAAATCCCAGTTTATCAAACTGTAAAAATTGGAAGTTGAAATGAGGTGACTGTGATGTTTATATTTTTATCTGTTTGTTCACTATTAGTACCATTATCTATGATTTTATTGGGATATACATGGAAAGATAATCCACCTAAAGATAGACAAGGAATTTCGGGATATCGGACTACCATGTCAAGGTTGAATGATGAAACATGGAAATATGCACACAAATATTGGGGTGGAATAAATTTTGTTTTAGGAATTATTCTGGCAATACTATCGTTTTTGGTTTTGATTTTAATGAAAGACGATACAAACTTTGAAATGATTTCTGTCTATTTGGTGTTTTTACAATTAGGAATTGTGGCACTTACAATTATTCCAACAGAATTTTTGCTACATAAGCATTTTACAAAGCAAGGCAGGAAGAAATAGACAACTCCCTGTTTGTGAAACTAATTGAATAATCTACCGCCACCGGCGGCAGCGAAAAGCAGTAAGTCTGAAAAGATTTGCTGCTTTTTTTGTCGTCCATTTGGCATTTTGAAAAGTTGTCCGTCTTTAGGTACAAAGAGAAAAATTTTATGAAATCCCCGTCATTTTTCCTTTTTCATGGTTTGTAGGGAATAGGGAGGGATTTCCATTCTGTTTGCATTAGCATTTCCCACGCCGCCGGAACTATAAGAAACGAGAGAAAATTTGTAAAAATTCCCGAACAGCGGGCAGAAAAGGCCTCTCCAAGTGTATCTTTAGCGGAAAGGAAGAACAGCGGGTAAAAACCGCCGTCCCATTCGCTTTATGAGCGGCAAAAGGAAACGGCACACCGCAGCCCCACCCCCGCCGCAGCCGGATATTTCCCGCCGGTATCAGCGTTTCCCGCCCCCGCGCCGGGGCTATGTGCCGGATAAGGGGAAGTCTGCGGCTTACTTAGAGCAAGTTTCTACCACAGTACCAAAATTCGCTTACCGCTCATTTTGCCCCTGCGGGAAACTTGTTGGGGAGTGCCTTCCCCAAACCCTGCTATGGCGGCTTACGCCGCTTATCCCCGCCGCGCTCATGCGGCAAAGAAAGGAGGTCACGACCATGCGAAAGAAATACAACACGCCCCACCGCAGCCGCGTTGTGAAAACCCGGCTGTCCGAGGAAGAATACGCCGACTTCACAGAACGGCTTGCCCCTTACGGTATCAGCCAGTCCGAATTTCTTCGGCAGGCCATACGGCGCACTACCATACGCCCCGTTGTCCATGTGTCGGCAGTCAATGATGAACTGCTGGCCGCTGTCGGGAAGTTAGCCGCCGAATACGGGCGGATCGGCGGCAACCTCAACCAGATAGCCCGGTATCTGAACGAGTACGGCGCACCCTACAACGCCCTCTCCGGCGAGGTACGCGCCGCCGTTTCCGACCTTGCCGCCCTCAAATACGAGGTCTTACAGAAAGTAGGTGACGCTGTTGGCAACACTCAAGCATATCAACTCTAAAAACGCCGACTACGGAGCCGCCGAGCGTTACCTCATGTTCGAGCATGACGAGTTTACCATGAAACCCGTCCTTGACGAAAACGGGCGGCTCATTCCCCGCGAGGACTACCGGCTGTCTGCGCTGAACTGCGGCGAGGAGGATTTTGCCGTTGCCTGTATGCGTTCCAATCTCCGCTATGGGAAGAACCAGCGGCGGGAGGACGTAAAGAGCCACCACTATATCATCAGCTTTGACCCCCGCGATGGCCCGGACAATGGCTTGACCGTAGACCGGGCGCAGGAATTAGGCGAACAGTTTTGCCGGGAGCATTTCCCCGGCCACCAAGCCCTTGTATGCACCCACCCGGACGGGCATAACCACAGCGGCAACATTCATGTGCATATCGTCATTAACAGCCTGCGGATAGAGGAAGTCCCGTTCCTGCCCTACATGGACAGACCGGCGGACACAAAGGACGGCTGTAAGCACCGCTGTACCGACGCTGCCATGCGCTACTTCAAAGCCGAGGTTATGGAGATGTGCCACCGGGAGGGGCTTTACCAGATAGACCTCTTGAACGGCAGCAAGAACCGCGTCACAGACCGGGAATACTGGGCGCGGAAGAAAGGGCAGCTTGCCCTTGATAAGAAGAACGCCCCCATGATTGCGGATGGTATCACGCCCCGGCAGACCAAGTTTGAAACCGATAAGGACAAGCTGCGGCAGGCTATCCGCGCCGCCCTGTCCGCGTCCACCTCTTTTGTGGGATTTTCCGAAAAGCTACTGGAAACCGGCGTGACCGTCAAGGAGAGCCGGGGGCGGCTGTCCTATCTCACGCCAGACAGGACAAAGCCCATTACCGCCCGGAAGTTAGGGGACGATTTTGACCGCGCTGCCGTCCTTGCCGTTCTGGAACAGAACGCCGCCAGAGCCGCCGAACAGCCCGCAGCCATAGCGGAATACCCTCACGCCGGGAAAGAGCGTCCACAGCCCACAAAAGCCGCCAAAACCGCCCCGGAACAGGACAGCTTACAGCGGCTTATCGACATTCAAAAGAAACTGTCCAAGGGCAAGGGGCGCGGCTATGAGAAGTGGGCGACCATGCACAACCTCAAACAAATGGCGGCGACGCTGAACGCCTACCAAGAGTACGGCTTTACTTCCCCGGAAGAACTGGAAACAGCCCTTGCCGCCGCCCATGCGGGGCTGCGGGAGGTTTCCGGGGAACTGAAAAAGCTGGAAATCCGGCTGGCCGGGAAAAAGGAGTTGCAGCGCCAAGTGCTGGCCTTTGCCAAGACCAAGCCTGTCCGGGACGGGCTGAAAGCCCAGAAGTCCGAGAAAGCCCGCACAGCTTACCGGCAGGCACACGAAAGCGAATTTATCATAGCCGACGCAGCCGCCCGGTATTTCCGGGAGCATGGCATTTCCAAGCTGCCCGCCCGGAAAGCGTTGCAGGCCGAGATTGAGGGGCTTATCGTCCAGAAAGACGGGCTGTATCACGACTACCGGGAGCAGAAAGAGCGCGTCCGCCACCTTCAGACCGTCAAGGACAATATCGATCAGATGTTACGCCGGAATGAGCCGCAGCGCGGCAGGCGGCAGGATTTAGACCGATAAAAACCGCCCTGGACTGATACCGAGAACCTACAAAACGGACTGCCGGTACTTCCCCTATTTGCAATACCACCCAGCTTTTTCAAGGGGCGTACAGGGCAGAAAAAACTTGAAAATGACACCGAAACGATACACAAAACGCCGTCTATCCCATTACCCCGATAGGAACGGCAGAAAGGAGCCGCTATGCCGAGAATGAGTAAGAAACGCAAGCAGGAATGGGCGTTTTTCCTCAATGAGCGCAACCGTATCACATACAATCCCCTTTGCCGCAAGTGCCGCCGCACCTGTAAGCAGAGTTTCCGGGCGACCATTATCGACTGCCCGCCCTTTGTTTCCAAGAGGGCAAAGCCGCCCGCCGGGAAAGGAGGCGACTCTTATCGCTGAATATATCACAGCCGAAACAAAGCTGCCGCCCTACCTGCCCTATCCCCGTTTCCTGCTGAAAATGGACATCTCCCAGACCGCCAAGCTGCTGTATGCGCTGCTGTTAGACCGTTCCACCCTGTCGCAGAAGAACGGCTGGCAGGACGACGAGGGCAGGATTTATGTGTTCTATCCCGTCGCGGAGATAGCGGAGATACTGGACAAAAGCACCATGACCGTCCAGAGCGCACTAAAGGAACTGGATATGGCGGGGCTTTTAGAACGGGAACGGAGCGGCTTTTCCGCCCCCAACCGGCTGTATGTGAAACTGCCGCCAGTCCTAAAGATTTCTTTACCTATGACCTATGAAAAACTTTATATCAGTCCTAAAGAAAACTTTACAGATGATGTAAAGAAAACTTTAGATATGACACAAAGAAAACTTTACCCTAACCAAACTACTATAAACAACCTTACAGAGAGCCAAACAATGGGAGTGAGTGGGGAGCCGCCCGCCCCCGCCTATGGACGCTATGGAAATATCTATCTGTCAGAAACCGAGTACGCCGAGTTGCAGGCCGACTTCCCGGATAAGCTGGAACGGCTTATCGAGGAAATGAGCCGCTACCTTGCCGCCAATGGGAAAACCTACCAGAACTACGCCGCCGCCCTGCGGATATGGGCAGACAATGACAAAAAGGGAGCAGGAACCGGCCTGCCGGACTACTCATGCGAGGAAGGAGAGAGCCTATGAACGCCACATTTTCAAATATGACCGCCGCCCCGGAGCCGGAGGACTACACCGGCGAGGACGGTTTGCTGTACTGCGGCAAGTGCCGTAAGCCCAAAGAATCCTATTTCCCGGAGGGAAAGACGCTGTTCGGGCGTGACCGCCACCCGGCAGAGTGCGACTGCCAGCGGAAAATCCGGGAGGAACGGCAGGCCGCCGAGGAACGCCGCCGCCACCTTGACGCCGTAGAGGAATTGAAACGCCGGGGCTTTCCCGACCAGACCATGCGGGGCTGGACATTCGAGAATGACAACGGCCAGAACCCGCAGACTGCCACCGCCCGCCGCTATGTGGAGGAATGGGAACGGGAATACGCGGAAAATCTGGGCTGTCTGTTCTGGGGGAGCGTCGGCACCGGCAAAAGCTACCTTGCGGGCTGTATCGCCAACGCCCTCATGGAGAAAGAAATCCCCGTCTACATGACGAACTTTGCCGCTATCTTAAATGACCTTGCCGCCAGCTTTGAGGGCAGGAACGAGTACATTTCCCGCCTTTGCCGCTATCCCCTGCTTATCATTGACGATTTTGGCATGGAGCGCGGGACGGAATACGGCTTAGAGCAGGTTTACAACGTCATAGACAGCCGCTACCGCAGCGGCAAGCCCCTAATCGTTACCACCAATTTGACCTTGCAGGAATTACAGCACCCAAAGGACACCGCCCACGCCCGGATTTATGACCGGCTGATTGAGATGTGTCCGCCCGTCCGCTTTACCGGCGGGAACTTCCGCAAGGGGAAAGCGCAAAGTAAGCTGGAACGATTGAAAACGCTGTTAGCCGGAGGAAAGGAGAACTGCCTATGACAGAACGAAAAGCAGACCGCGCCGCCCGCCGCCCGGACTGCGTGACGGAAATCCGCATGGGGAACACCGTCCTTGTTGTGTCCGGCTTTTTCAAGGAGAGCAGCACCGAAACCGCCGCCGACAAAATGGAAAAAGTGCTGAAAGCCGAAACCGCTACACAACAAACGAACTATCCGGCGTGAGCCGGAACATGGAAAAGCGACCACGCCGGGGAGCGTGGCCGCTGGAAATCATTTTTTGGCACAATGCCTTATCTCATGTGCAAAAAGCACAACAGCATAGATGCCGCAAACTAAAAGAATTATATCTTCATATGCACTAAAAATCACAGATTTTATTCCTGTAAGTCCCCAAATCGCCAATAGTGCAAGAAGAAGTTTGTTTTTCTTTCTGTAACCAGCATATATAGTTATTCCTAAACTAACGACCGGACAAGGCATAATGTGTGTCACTATCTGAGGGAAACGATTTCCTAACAAGAAAGAAATCAGCGGGTAAAAAAGATAAAGCAACAACAAAAAATATTGCCAGCCATTAGGTTTTATTAGCGTATCGTTTTTGTTGTGCCAGCTTTCATACAAAAATAGGAAACCGCAGAGCAGGTACAACGGAAGTGCAAAATACTTTTGGATGGGTTCTGTTCCGTACCATGCAAAGAATACAACACCTATAAACAAATGGATAATTCCAAGAGCAAATTTAGCACACCATTTTATTTTTGTAAAATAAGACAATATCGCAGTTATAACAATAAACAAAAATAATCCTATTTGAACTGTTATTGTCTGTTGATTGTAAGTACCGATAACATTCCAAAAAGCTTGTGCGTCCATGCCCCACCTCGACTATGATTTATGAAGTTTAGTATATCACAAAATCATGAACTTTTCTATGTGCTAATTTGCTTCGCTAAAACTGTCAATTTAACAAATCATAAAGAATCAACTTTGACGATTTTACCGCTATACAGACAGCCCTGTTCCGTGGTACAATCAAGCTACGGAATAGTGGGGCTGGCTGTCGGAAACGGAGGAATTTATGTTAAGACGAGCCACCCAAAACCTCATTACCGCCCTTTATCCGAGATTGTCCCATGAGGACGAATTGCAAGGCGAGAGCAATTCCATATCCAACCAAAAGCGGATTTTGGAAACTTACGCCAAGCAGAACGGCTTTACCAACCTGCGCTGGTACACCGACGACGGCTTTTCCGGCGCGAACTTTGACCGCCCCGGTTTCCAAGCCATGCTTGCGGACATAGAGGCCGGGAAAGTCGGCACCGTCATCGTCAAGGACATGAGCCGGTTAGGGCGAAACTACTTGCAAGTGGGATTTTATACGGAAATGCTGTTCCCCCAAAAGGGCGTGCGGTTTATCGCTGTCAATGACAACGTGGACAGTGAAAACGGCGGCATGGACAACGATTTTACCCCGCTGCGGAATCTTTTTAACGAATGGCTGGTGAGAGATACGAGCAAGAAAATCAAGGCTGTCAAGAGGGCCAAAGGCATGAGCGGAAAGCCTGTTACCAGTAAGCCGGTATATGGCTACCTCATGGACGAGGACGAGAATTACATCATGGACGAGGAAACCGCCCCGGTAGTACAGAAGATTTACCAGCTTTGCCTTGCGGGGAACGGCCCGACCAAGATTGCCCGTATGCTTACGGAGCAGCAAATCCCCACGCCGGGGACGCTGGAATACCGCAGGACGGGCAGCACCCGCCGCTACCACCCCGGCTATGAATGTAAGTGGGCGACCAATACCGTCGTGCATATCCTTGAAAACCGGGAGTACACCGGCTGTCTGGTAAACTTCAAGACGGAAAAGCCCTCTTACAAGACCAAGCACAGCGTAGAGAACCCCATTGAAAAGCAGGCGATTTTCCCCGGCCACCATGAGCCGATTATCGACGCGGAAACATGGGAGCGTGTGCAGGAGTTACGCAAGCAGCGCAAACGCCCGAACCGCTATGATGAAGTGGGCTTGTTTTCCGGTATGCTGTTCTGCGCCGACTGCGGCAGCGTCCTCTATCAGCAGAGATACCAGACGGACAAGCGGAAACAGGACTGCTACATCTGCGGCAGCTACAAAAAGCGCACCCGCGACTGTACGGCGCACTTTATCCGCACCGACCTTTTGACCGCCGGTGTCCTCTCCAATCTCCGGCAAGTGACGGAATACGCCGCCAAGCATGAGAGCCGCTTTGTAAAGCTGCTTATCCAGCAGAACGAAATCGGCGGCAAGAGAAAGACCGCCGCAGCCACCAAGCAGCTTGAACAGGTACAGGAGCGCATTTCTGAAATCAGCCGCATTATCAAGCGTCTGTATGAGGACAACGTAAGCGGGAAAATCAGCGACGAGCGTTTCATGGAACTGTCCGCAGACTACGAGCAGGAACAGCGGGAACTGAAAGACCGCGCCGCCGGTTTGCAGGAAGAACTGGACAAGTCGCAGGCCGCTACCGTCAACGCGGAGAAATTCATGGGGATTGTGAGAAAGTACCTTGCCTTTGAGGAACTTACCCCCACCCTCTTGCGGGAAATGATTGAGAAAATCGTTGTCCATGAATCGGAATCCCTTGACGGGAAACGTCGGGGAAAACTCCGCAGACAGGAAATCGAAATCTATTATTCTTTTGTCGGCAAGATTGACTTGCCGGAATAAACGCCCGACCTATCCGACACAATGCGCAAGTGCCGGATAGGAACGGCA
>NZ_QUJX01000036.1:0-8074 GCF_003480785.1 Ruminococcus sp. AM26-12LB
AATATCTCAAACAGGATGCTCCTGAAATACAAAGATCTTCTCATAACCAACTCCCTTCTTTGTAAAACCATAATAATAGGCAGCGATTTCACTCGCTGCCTAAATTCCCATTAAACCGATATCCTACACCTCGTACTGTTTGTATATATAATGGTTGTCCAGGATCATCTTCTATTTTTTCTCTGATATTGCAGATATGTCGCATAACCACATTATAATCACCGGAATAAGGTTCATTCCATACCAGATCATAAACCATTTCTTTTCCAAATATTCTACCTGGACTTTTCGCTAAAAAAAGTAAAATATCATATTCATATTTTGAAAGATGAACATCACTATCATTCTTTTTAACAATTCGTTCCTGTAGATATATTTTTAATTCTCCAAACCTTATAATTTCCGGTATGAATTGGTTTTTATGTTCCCAGCTAGTCAATATGTTTTCACTTATGCTTCCATTAGCATCTGTGATTCTCTCAATAATTTCTATCTTTTTCACCTTTATTGCCTCTACATTATTAATTTTATATTCTATATATCATCTGCCATTTGACTTTTTTCTTCTACAAGTAATATAATATATTTATTACATATGTAGGATTTAGCAGGAGGATTTTATTATGTCACTACCCCAGATTTCAGAAGCCGAATTTGAAGTTATGAAAATTGTATGGAAATATGCTCCCATCAATACAAATGAAATTACAGAAAAACTTACTCTAACTACCAGCTGGAGTCCAAAAACAATTCAAACTCTTATCAAGAGACTTGTTTCCAAAAAAGCTCTTTCCTGCGAAAAACAAAGCCGGGTATTTGTCTATACTCCATTAGTCCAAGAAGATGAATATATACGCCAGGAAAGCAATTCTTTTTTAAAGCGATATTATAATGGAAATCTTTCTTCTATGCTGGCTTCTTACCTTGAAGACGATAAGCTCTCTTCAACAGAAATTGATAACTTACGCCATTTATTATCAAAACATCAGAAATAGGAGGTTTTGAATGAGCAACTGGATCATCCACTTTTTAATCAGTAATATCTTCATATGTATTTTTACACTTGTAATAATCGGAACAAAAAAACTTCTGAAAAAATATTTATCTGCGACTACACAGTACCATCTCTGTTTTCTTTTATTTTTATTACTTGCCGTGCCATTTTTTCCTGTACAGATTCATGGCTCACAACTTTTTTCATGGTTACATTTTTTTCAAACTGACTCAGGACTTAACTCTGGTACCGACACGCTATCCGAACTTACCAGTAATACACAAAATATTTTGTTAAACCAGGTGAATGATTTTTCAGTTTCCATCAGTAGTCAATTTTCTGGAGGCTTGAATACCATACTCTTTCTAATATGGATAACGGGTGTTATGATTATGTCAGTCCTCACCCTTCATTCATTAAACTATGTACGTTCCATAAAAAGATCTGCTCTCCCGCTTCAAAATCAGCAGGTAAAAACTATTTATTACAATTGTTTAAAGGAACTTAAAATCTCTCACCCAGTATCAGTCTACAGTACTGCATTTTTAAAATCACCAGTTTTAATCGGAATAATACATCCCAGAATTTACATTCCCATCCATTTAATTTCCGAACTGAATCCTGATGATATGCGTTTTATGCTGCTACACGAATTACAGCATTACCGTCACAAAGATACATTTATTGGCTTCCTCATGGTCATAAGTAATATACTCTACTGGTTTAACCCTTTTGTTTGGTACACTTTAAAAGAAATTCTCTGTGACCGTGAAATAGCCTGTGATTCTGCTGTATTGCAGATGATTTCTGCTGATGAATACCAAGCTTATGGAACTACACTGATTAATTTTGCAGAAAAAATATCCTCTTTTTCCTCTCCACTGGCAGTTGGAATGTCCGGAAATTTCAGGCAGATGAAACGACGTATTCTCAACATCGCCGTTTTTAGGAAAGAAACTCTTTATCAAAAAATGAGAGCATTGATAATTTATCTGGTCATTAGTGCTGTTTTTATTGGATGTACACCCATTTTATCCATTGATGCCTCTACTCAAAACGTATATCATTTTAGTGATACAGACAAAAATATCTCCCTGTTAGATATATCCGAAACATTTGGAACATATGATGGATCATTTGTTTTGTATGACAATAATTTGGATTCCTGGAAAATATACGATCTTGAAGAAGCCACCAAACGTATTCCGCCAGAGTCTACCTACAAAATATACGATGCATTATTAGGGTTGGAATCCGGAATCATCACACCAGAACACTCTTCCATGACATGGAATGGTGATGCCTTTCCTTTTCCATCCTGGGAAGCTGATCAGGATTTAAACTCTGCTATGCAAAATTCCGTTAACTGGTATTTCCAGGCAATTGATTCGCAGCTCGGAATTAACAGAGTCCAGGAATTTTTGAATAAAATAGAATATGGAAACCAAACAACCAGTTCAAATCTGGATTTATACTGGTCCGATTTTTCATTAAAAATCTCGCCTTTAGAGCAAGTAACATTATTAAAAAAATTTAACACAAATGAATTCCATCTAAATTTCCAAAATGTATTTTCTGTTAAAAATGCTATAAAAATTGCCAGTACACCTAATGGTAATTTCTACGGAAAAACTGGAACCGGTCGTGTCAACGGACAGGATATCAACGGCTGGTTTATCGGATATGTAGAAACTTCCGATAACAGCTATTATTTTGCAACCAATATCCAAAGTGATTCTAATGCAACTGGCAAAAAAGCATTTGAAATCACTTCTGATATCTTAAAAAAATTACATATATGGAATTAACAAATATGAAAGGGCTGATAGTTGTTATCAGTTCTTTCTTTTTATTCTATATTGATATTTGGGAACTTCTTTCGTACCATTATTCAGAATTTTATTCCCCATATATTTAAAACTCTTATCATCGTTGAACTTAACAGTCAGCTCACTTGTAATAACGGCATCATTACATATAAATGTATCACATACAGCATCAACAACCAACACACTGTTTCCCTCTCCGCTATCTCTTATTTCAACGACCTCCGGTAAAGATGTTCCAAAATGAGTAGGGCTATAATTTAAACAGCCTAATCGTTCCCAGTCATAAGTTTGATGTTCCGAATCAAATACTGCCCATTTTTTAATTTGATCTGCTGTTATCGGCCAAAACTCCATTATCAGATTTTCAAACTCTTCTGCCGGAATTCCACTTGAGTTACCTGAAAACTCATATCTCTCCCCGTATTTCATTCGATATAAATATTCATATAAACCATTATAATCTAACCCTTCCATATCAGATCTATCCCAATCAGAACATAAAAGATTATTCCCCTGATATCCAAGCAAATACACACACCTCTTTGAAACTTCCCTGCATTCATCACTTAAAGGTTTAATTCTTATCATAGAACTGCCATCAACCGCTTCTGATACTTCCGGATACTTTGGAACGCATAGCGTATAACCAAACCAGCCTTTTTCTGTATATTTCCATTCTTCTATCCTTGTATACGAAACATATACAATAGATGGATTGTCGTTCATACCCCAAACAGCTTTCACAGCCAGCAAATACATATCTGTCCCATCATAATTGAATTTGAGTCTTTCTATCCCACCATCCCTGTTAATCCTATATAAGACGATATCTCCTGGCAGATCCTGTTCTGCCCTGAAAAGAAATTCTTCCATTTTAGAATAATTAGCCATATTTGAATACGGCGCTGATGTAATAACAGGGACATTTTTTTCCTTTAATACTTCCTGCATTTTTTCCATTACTGTCTCAGAAACTACTACATTCGATGAAGTTCCTTTATCCGCCTTTTGATAAATGGCTTTCATCTGATTCATAACATTCTTACAATCTTCAATAGCTTCTTCTTTCACGACTTCATCTACTGGCAAATCATATCCTCTTTCTTGTACAGCATAATTCGCAGTTTCCTGTGAAATATATTCTAAATCAGCCCCTTTACATTTTGTATTTCCTATGAAAAAGCATCCCAAAATAAATAAAACACTCACCATCTTTTTCAGTTTTCTTTTTGTACTCATATCAATTATCTCCATAACATTCCTCCCACTTTTCGTCTGATAATCTTTCCGTATACCAGGTAACCTCTATTTCTGACCTTGATACATAATTGGATACATATTGAAATCTATCTTTATCTAACAGCCGAATGGTTACGCTATGACAAAACGCCTGATCTAATTCTTTTTGTGGCCATACCGCATTTACTTCCAGTGTTATTGTTCCATCTTGATTTTCTATGTAGGAAACAACTTCCGGATATGGAATATATGGTGTGGGAGCAAAATCATATACGATTCCTCTGGTTCGATACCGATATGTCTGTGTTTCCGTGTGAAATACCGTTCCTGTCTGCAGTATCTCTGCGCTTATATTAAAATATTTTTGAAATATCGCTTCAAATGATTCTTTTGGGATTTCATAAGTCTTTCCTTCCTTAAATTCATCAGTTTTTTCTTCCATTGAAAGTAAACGGTCAAAAACATCATAAAAATTTATTCCATCATAATTTTTTTCACTCCAATTAGAAGTAAACAATTTATTAAGTGTATATCCAAAAGGAAGTATATATTTTCGATTCAGCTCCCTGCATTTTTTATTTAACGGCACTACCCGAAAGGCCCGATATCCAGACGGTCCATCATATCCAGCCGGATGATATTCTTCCATAAAGAAATACCCGTTTTCTGTATATTTCCATGAATTAACTCTAAACTCATGATAATATGTTTCCTGCCAAGTGTCCTCTTTCCATTTAAAAGAGCTTACTTCAACGTCTATTTTCCCCTGTTTGGTTTTCAGATCATACCGGATAAAATGATCCCCTGCTATAACTTGAAATATAGTAGTTTTTCCATTCTTCTCTTTTTCTGCTTTTTTCAAAAAATCATCTACTTTAATACTTTGAACCATATCCAGCTGATTGTAGGAATCAATTACTGCATATCCATATTTTCCAAAAT
This sequence comes from Ruminococcus sp. AM26-12LB, assembly GCF_003480785.1. Taxonomy (NCBI): domain Bacteria; kingdom Bacillati; phylum Bacillota; class Clostridia; order Eubacteriales; family Oscillospiraceae; genus Ruminococcus; species Ruminococcus sp. AM26-12LB. The sequence goes on from NZ_QUJX01000036.1 coordinate 5,005, forward strand.
AATCCATACTTTTTTGTATTGTACTCAGCTCATATAGTGCATTTTCTTTCACAGCATTCTCATATATGCTCTGATAGCCTTCTGCTAGCATTTCACACTCTCTGTAAATTTTTTCTTTCGTATCTTCAATTGTCTTTTTCTGCTCTTTCTTTATGCCACATCCACTACAGACAGCAAGAAAAATAACTCCCACAAATATTTTCCAAATTTTTTTCATATCATTTTCCTCTTACATTTGTAATATTTAAAGGTAAAAATTATTCATTACCAAGATATTCATCCAGTATCGCCTTATCCTTTTCCACCACATAACCGCTTCCTCCAATATCTTTCACATTCTCTACCATACTGATGAGCAAAATAGGATTCTTTGTATCTCTATCTGTAGTAAAAACTGTAAACCAGCCAATTTCTGTTCCAGATGTATCTTCTTTTGTAGCTTTCAGTTCCGCTGTTCCGGTTTTTCCTGCTAATCTAATGTCTTCCCGGCATGCTCCATAACCAGTTCCTTCCGGGTTATTCACTACACCCTCTAACCCCTCCATAACCTCCGAAACAATTTGTGGTGAAAAAGCATCTTTTATCCAGATTTCACTGGAAGTGCTTCCACCATCCGCGTGAAGATATGGCTTTATCATATTTCCATCATTTAGAAAAGCCGTATAAATGCTTGCAAGATGCAAAGGATTTACCAGAATCTGTCCCTGTCCATACCCACTGTCAGCAAGCTGGATTTCTGTTTCTATCTTGTCCATATTAGAATATTGGGACTCTGACATTTTAATATCAAATGGAAGTTCCTGATTAAATCCTATTTGATTTAGAGACTGCATCAGTTGATCCGCACCAATTTTTAATGCTGCTTTTGCAAAATAAATATTATCTGAATAAATAAGCGCATTTTTCAAGATCACAGGTTCATAATCATGAAGTGTAGTCACTGTATAATCTCCCCACGAGGAATCTTTCTGCCACGCCAGACCCTCATTTCCAAAATCGTCATTTGCAGTAAATGCCCCCACTTTTAATCCAATTGCAGCAATTACAGGTTTAAAAGTTGAGCCAGGACACCATGTCTGGCGAAAGCGGTTGTATAAAGGCCTGTCTTCATTTTCATTTAATGCACTCCACTGGCTGTTGTCCATTCCACGTACAAAATCATTATTATCATAAGATGGCGTACTTACCAACGCCAATACTTCCCCTGTATAAGGATTCAAAGCTACAGAACATCCTCTGTCTTCTTTAAATTGTTCATAAAGAGTACTTTGAAGATCACCATCAATCGTAGTATGGATATCTTCTCCATCTTTTCTAGGCTCATATGCAATAACACTTTTTTTATTTCCATTTGCATCTACAATACAGATTTCACACCCATCTGTTCCTTTTAGTTCTTTTTCATAAAGCGTTTCCAGTCCAGTCTTTCCAATCACACTGTTTGTACGATACCCTTCCCCTTTATGTTCCTGCAAATCTTCGGCTGTAACCGCCTGTACATACCCTACCAGATGAGAGGTAGCTTCTTTTAGATAATAAGTTCGTACTTTTACATCAGATAACATAATACCTGGAATCTTCAATAATGTGTCCTGCTTTTCTTTTTCTTCCAGAACAGTTTTATCCGGATTCACTGTCAGAAGATCGACCTCTTGTATTTTAGGAATTGTTGCTACTGGTACAAAAGAATCTGCTTTTACCCAACCGGCTTCTAACTTATCCTCAATTTCGTCTGCTCCAATTCCAAGATACTCTGCCAGTTTTTTTATTGTATCTTCTCTGTTCTCCATCCTGCCCGGAACAATTCCTACCGAAGATGCAGTTCCCTCTCCAGCCAACTGACGACCATTTCTGTCTAAAATATCTCCTCTCTTTGCCTCTTCTGACGTTACCTGAACTTTATCCGTTGCAGATAACTCTGGAAAAATCAACTGATCCTGCCAGATTAAATGATATCCTGTCCAATCATGTGAAAATACCGCATCGTTGGTAAATTCTACATTTCCTGCAGCAGTCTGCATATTTGTTGTATAGGAAACTGCCGCATTTCCGTTTTCTTGTCTTTTTACTGTAATATCGGTTATGGACAGATCAGACATCTCAATGCCTTCATATATTTTAGAATTTCGTTCTATAAATTCTTCCTTACTGTTCATGCTGCTTTTTTTCTGATCCAGCATGGCATACATTTGCTCATATTCCCCTTTTTCAATATATTTCATATATTCCATTAGTCTTTTTTCAGGAACATTACAATTCATTATTGTTACAATACCGATTCCACCACCAATCAATATACCGCTAAATAAAACTATTTTTGTAATAATCTTCGTGTGTTTTTTTCTTTTCTTTTTTCTCATATAGTTTTATTTCTCCTTTTTTCATATTTTCTTAAATATTACACTTGTAATATTTAAACGTCAAGCTTTTTCTTAGGTTTATATATGTAGACAAGAGAAAAGATTTGCATAAAAAAGAAAGGGCATCTCAAAGCCTTCTTTGATAAAGAACTTTACGACACTCTGAGGTAATGGTTTCTCCGGATGTTTCCCAAACGCTATAATCACTCTCCAGAAGAACCAAAAACGATTTTTAATTTTCTCTCAGAAAAAAAAGAACTACTCTAAATCTGCTGATCTTTGAAATAACCCTGCTCGTTTCTTATAATCACAAACATATTCAGACAACACATTCTTTGCTGGCAGATTATTATAGCAGAAAACGCAACAAATCCCTTTATTAACTTTTGTTCCATATATTTCCTGTACCAATCCTATTGTTTCATCATCTGAACAAAAGCTCTTCGGAATCTCCCTACAATCCCTGATAATAACGCAAATCTGTTTACTATGTCCTCTCTGTTAGTATACAAGCCAGCTAATCTCTTTATTATAGTATCTAAATACTTCTTCCCAATTCCACTACTCAAAATTTCTTCAGTCACTATTTCTGCAGATGTGTTTTTATATCAGCCAGAGTTCCCCTGGCTGAATTCTTCCAATATATACCTGTTAACACTTCTCAAATTTAAAAATTGTCTCTGCTGAATATAACAAGATGTTCACACATA
>NZ_QUJX01000037.1:0-1064 GCF_003480785.1 Ruminococcus sp. AM26-12LB
TTCCCGCCTGCCGGGGTGTACTTCACCGCATTGTCCAGCAGGTTAAAGAGGGCTTCCGATGTCCACTTGCTGTCATGGGAAACGGTCAAATCCTCCGGGCAGTCCACGGACACGGCGATTTCCTTTTTCTCCGCTGCATACACGATCCCACTCATGGCCTGTGCCACGGTATCAAAGAGGCGGCCCGGTTTCTTGTCCAACTGGATCACGCCTGTTTCCAGACGGGAGGTTTTCACAAGGGCCTGAAAGAGAAAGTCCAGCTTATCCGTCTGGCTGCGGATTCCCCGGATAAAGTCGGTGCGCTCTGCCTCGGCCATAGGCTTTTCCAGCAGGGTGTCCGTCGCCATTTTCAGATTGCTTACCGGCGTTTTCACCTGATGGGAAATATCCGATACAAGGGTCTGTAACTCCTGCCGTTCCTCGTCCACCCGGCGGCGGTTCTCCTGCATGATCTGGTAGAGCCTTGCCAGACGGTGCCCAATTCTGGCAAGCTGGGTTTCGCTGTCCTCTGGGCGCTGGGGCGCTTCATTCCCGGCGATCATGTGGTCTAAGGTCTGGCACAGGTCAGCGGTAAACTGCGACAGCCGCTTTCCAAACGCCTGCGTCAGTACGAAAATCCCCACAAGGGCACACAGCAGCAGCGCCCCGCCTGTCAGCAGCACCGCCGTCTGTTTTGTCACAAAAAACAGGACTATGGTGATCCCGGACATGGAGAGGACAAGCCCTATTGCCACCCGGCCAAACAGCCGCTTTACCGAGAGGTTTTGAACCTTCATTTTGCCTCGCCTCCCGTCCATTGATAGCCCATGCCGTAAACAGTCTTGATGTAGGGTGCGCCGCCGTCGGATTCGATCTTGCTGCGAATCCGGCTGATGGAGGTTGTCAGGGTGTGTTCGTCTACAAACCTCTCGTCTATATCCCACAGCTTTTCCAAAAGCTGCCCACGGGTCAGCACTTGCCGGGGATTTTTACGAAACAGGTTCAGCATTTTGTACTCCATCGGGGATAGGGTCAGGGGCTTGCCGTTTAGGGAAGCCGTCTGCTCCGAGAAGTCCAGAAACAGC
>NZ_QUJX01000037.1:1074-3618 GCF_003480785.1 Ruminococcus sp. AM26-12LB
CTTGATGTAGGGTGCGCCGCCGTCGGATTCGATCTTGCTGCGAATCCGGCTGATGGAGGTTGTCAGGGTGTGTTCGTCTACAAACCTCTCGTCTATATCCCACAGCTTTTCCAAAAGCTGCCCACGGGTCAGCACTTGCCGGGGATTTTTACGAAACAGGTTCAGCATTTTGTACTCCATCGGGGATAGGGTCAGGGGCTTGCCGTTTAGGGAAGCCGTCTGCTCCGAGAAGTCCAGAAACAGCCGTCCGTCATCGTAAATGTCCTTAGCCGGTTTGTGGTGTTCCAGCATGGCGAACATGGCTTTGATCTTCCGCTGCAAGGCCCCGATTACAAAGGGCTTTGTGATGTAGTCCACCGCGCCCACCTCATAGCCCCGTATCTGGTCGCTCTCCTGATCGTTGGCGGTCAGGAATATTACGATGGTGTCCGGGTGCTGGGGCTTTATCAGCTTGCACAGTTCAAAACCGTTCCCGTCCGGCAGGTTGATGTCCAGCAGCACTAAATCAAATTCCCGCTGGCGGATGGCTTCGGCTGCGGTTCTGGCATTTAGGGCAGAAGTCACGCCGTAGCCGTCTGCGGTCAGGTTATAGTCTAACATCTTATTCAAAAAACTGTCGTCCTCGACAATTAAAATCTGCTCCATATTCTCACTTCCTTTGCTTTTTGCAGATAGTATAACAGGCAAATGTCCGAGAATTGTTACAAGGACAAATATATTTATCATTTTACAGCTTTTTTATGTGTACTGCAATTTTATAAAAGAAAGGACAGCAGTATCATCAAATTGCTGTCCTTGCGGTTTATTATAGCTGGTAGTGTATAAGCGTGGGTTCATCATATTTGGTGTGGTATCTTTAACTATGGGAAACTCCGTTCTCCCATTTATTCACCGCTGGAGTAGTTACTCCTAAGCGGTTTGCCATTTCCTCCTGGGTGAAACCAGACTCTTTTCTATATTTTTTTATCACATTTCCAATATTCATCCTAATTCTCTCCTGATTGAAATTTCAAAAGCTTTTGTGATTAAATCATAGCAGGATTGGAAATTGAACACAATTGAATTGTTGTTAAATAAAATTCATATTTTTTAACTGATGGGAAAGTTGATCGTGATCAGCAGTTGGTTTTTTGGGCATATCCTAACAAAAGGAATCATGGAGACTGTGTTTTACGATACTTTGTATGTTTCCCTGGTCACCAATTAATTAATTATGCATACTCTAACAGAAGAAGTCTGTAAAGGAGTATCTGCATGAAAAATAAAAAATGGATTGCACTGGCGGCAGCAGTTGTGCTGGCGGTGACGGCGCTGCCAATGGGAGTATTTGCTGCGAAGAAAGACAGCACAGAAGAGAAGCTTACAAAGGTTACACTGAATGAAGTCGCACATTCAATCTTTTACGCACCGCAGTATGTGGCGATTGAGGAGGGATATTTTGCGGAGAAAGGTCTGGATCTGACGCTGGTGACGGGATTCGGAGCAGATAAAACGATGACTGCTGTGATTTCCGGTGAGGCAGATATTGGATTTATGGGCGCAGAGGCATCTGTTTATGCTTATCAGGAGGGCGCCACGGATCCTGTCGTAAATTTTGCACAGTTAACCCAGCGTGCGGGGAATTTTCTAGTGGCAAGAGAAGAGATGCCTGATTTCAAATGGGAGGATCTGAAAGGAGAGAAGGTTCTTGGCGGTCGTAAGGGCGGAATGCCGGAAATGGTATTTGAATATATACTGAAGAAAAACGGCATTGATCCGCAAAAGGATCTGACCATCGACCAGAGCGTTGATTTCGGTTCCACAGCAGCAGCTTTTACCAGTGATGATTCCGCGGCATATACAGTAGAATTCGAACCATCTGCGACCATTCTGGAAAAAGAAGGAGCGGGCTATGTAGTTGCATCTCTCGGAGAGGCATCCGGCTATGTACCATATACATCCTACAGTGCAAAAGCAAGCTACATGAAAGAAAATCCTGAGATCATCCAGAAATTTACCGATGCACTTCAGAAGGGAATGGACTATGTGCAGAGTCATACGCCGGAGGAAATCGCAGAAGTGATCGCACCGCAGTTCAAAGAAACAGATCTTGAAACCATTACTGCCATTGTAAAACGTTATTATGACCAGGATACCTGGAAAGAAAATCTTATTTTTGAAAAAGACAGCTTTGAGCTTCTGCAGGATATCCTGGAAGATGCAGGTGAGCTGACGGATCGTACAGCGTATGAAAATCTGGTGCAGACAGAGTATGCACAGAAAGCATGTGAAAATTAAAAAATAGTTTAGAAAGTTTAAAAAAACATGGGAAAAACCTGCGGCTTTTATAAAAACCGCAGGTTTTTGTATGTAATAAAGAGGGAATAAGAAAAAAAGAAAAGTTGATTTCGGTGCATATGCGTTTCTGATACCGGCAGCAGTGATCTACCTTTCCGTAATTGTGGTACCGGTATTTTACTCACTGTTTATCCAATGCGTCGTAAAACCCCTTGTTTCCGCTATGGGGATATAAGACGCGTCCATCGAATTTATGCAAGTAATTGA
>NZ_QUJX01000038.1:0-558 GCF_003480785.1 Ruminococcus sp. AM26-12LB
TCCGGCAGCTGCACCTCACTGACTGCATGAAAATTAAACCGGACATCTGTTCCCAATTCATTTTTTCCTGCCATCGTTTCTTCCCATATGTCTTTCTGTACTGCCTGTATTTCTTCGATTGTAAGTGTCTGTCCACTCCGCAGGGTTACAACAGAATCTTTCGGGAATTCCGTCAAGTCATAGAGTGTTGTTCCATTTTCCTGCAGATATTCTGATACAGTTTCTAACGCTCCTTCATCAAATCCATTCCATAAGTCCTCCGCTACAAGCTGTCCATTTTCTGCTACGATAATGCCAGCCACATCGGAGCCAAATTCATCATGTTCCATTAAGAAAAACTTTTCCCCAGCATATTCCTTTTTATCAACCGTATGCCATGTCCCGTTATGTCCTTCTGCTTCATATCCTCTTGTCTCTGCTGTGATCGTCACTTCGTTTTCTCCTATCGCCTGTTCTATCCTCTGCATCCGGATCTCAGCTCTTGCCATGTCGATAAACCCATCTAAAACTGCCGGGTGGCTTTCAATCACATAATCCAGGTTCAGATTTCTGCCCCGG
>NZ_QUJX01000038.1:568-3520 GCF_003480785.1 Ruminococcus sp. AM26-12LB
AGCCACATCGGAGCCAAATTCATCATGTTCCATTAAGAAAAACTTTTCCCCAGCATATTCCTTTTTATCAACCGTATGCCATGTCCCGTTATGTCCTTCTGCTTCATATCCTCTTGTCTCTGCTGTGATCGTCACTTCGTTTTCTCCTATCGCCTGTTCTATCCTCTGCATCCGGATCTCAGCTCTTGCCATGTCGATAAACCCATCTAAAACTGCCGGGTGGCTTTCAATCACATAATCCAGGTTCAGATTTCTGCCCCGGCTGATATTTTCCGGGATTTCGATATGCTCCGCCCAGTCTTTGTTCTGTCTGGAAAATCTTCCATCATGAGAAAGTTCACGGATGGTGTTTGCCATAACAAAATTCATACGTTCTTCCCCAAAGCGTTCCACGACTTCTTTTGCCGCACCCTGCTTTAAGTGCAGTCCGTCAAAATTCTCCCGGATAACATCCTCGATTGCTTTCTTGCAGTCCAGGTTTAACTTTCTGGAATCCAGATAGGCATCTACATCCCGTTCTCCCATTGCCTGTTCCAATGTTTCTTTATAAACTGGCGGATATGCCCTGACGGAATTATGTTCCAGCATGTTCATTCTCTGCTGGACAAACTCCGGAAGTTCCTGAAATCCAAAAGAATCTACATAATAGGCTGTGATCTCTGCACCCCTGTTTATCACGATCACATCACTTACCGATAAGGAATGACCACGGAAATCTTCCGGTCGATCAATGTTAAATCGTTCAAATATATTGTCTAACGTGATTGTTGGCATCCACGGTGCTGCATAAACCATCCGGTAATCCTTTCCATCAATGGTATAGCCCAGGTTCTTTGCAGATTCCATTCCCATAAACTGATAGGTATGCTCATCTCCACTATCCATTTGATAAATGGCAAACCTTCTGCTTTCTCCATGCAGAAGAAGTGTCTCATCAATCTTTTCTGCACTCTGCTGTTCCAGTGCTTCCTGTTTTGTGGCAGAGACTTCTCTTTCTTTCTGGACTTCCCATTCTGTTTCTGTGATTCCAAAGATACCGTCATATCCCAAAATCTCATTTTCCGTCTCCACAAGCACCTGTTCTGCCCGTTGTGGATTCTCTGGATTTCCATATAAGATGTCAATTTCTGCCCCTCCACGGTATAATTCATATGCCCGGTCTTTCGTAAGCGGTAGCATATGGTCTAACTGGATTCCTGCCTCGTGCATTTCCGTAAAACCGATCATGCCATCTGGGAAATTGTCAATCTGTGCCTGTGTTTCATTCATAAGGTTTCTCGTATATTCACTTTCCGGTCTGCGGATTGCGGTCATCATACGATTCACCAGTCCAAGCACTTCGTCTTTGTCATCCATCTTATATGCAAAATTCACAATAAGATTTCTCTGGGAATCTGTGAAATTTCCTGTATTTGCAGCTTCTGCCGTTTCAATCAGACGGTGGGCATACTGCATGGCTGTTTCTTCTGCAATCTCCGGTTCCTTCACTGGGAAGTTTGCCCTTGCTGCCTGGATCACTTCATACACCAGCTTTGAACCGGCTTCATCGTAAGATTCCCTCATATCCCATACTAGGTCATTCAGTCTTTCCACCTGTCCGGGGAAGGTTTCTGCATATTCATTTACAAATGCCTTTTCATTTTCCGAAAAAATATTTCTTGGAAACTCTGCTTTTTGCACCAACATCTCTGCCTGATCTTTCGGAGAAAGGTCAGAAAAAGAAGTAACGCCTGTGTCCGCATCATATTCCACATCATAAAAATCAATCGGATAGTTCTCTCCGTGCCCACTGCTGTCATAGAGTGGTGTGACGGCAGCACCTTTTTCTTCCAGAAAACTTTCCAGTGGTTTCTCATTTTCCTCTATCTCACCACTTTCCAGAAGGCGGACGTATTCACCCACATTCTGTTCTAACTGTTCCCTGCTCATATTTTCGATCAGATCATAAGTAAACTCGGAACCCATGCTGCCCGAAAGATGCAGAATCAAATCTTCCTTATGGAAGGTATCCCGGATTGGTCTTTCCATTTCCAACTCGTACATCTGTGCCTCGATATTCTCAATGATCTCTGCCGATGTTTTTCGGATGGTATCCATAGATGCTTTCAACGCCTTCATATCCCTGCTCTCGCACCAGCTGGCGATATAGGTAAACGAATATTCTGAAGTATCCAGACCAAAATGGTTGCAGACAATATAAGCAATACTTTCTGCTTCCACTTCCTTTGTTGTCTGGTCTTTTAAGACTCCTTCCGCATCCATTACTTCCCGGTCATGCAGCAATGCGTGGCTCACCTCATGGACTCCGGTTTTCATCGTCTGTACATTACTCATATCTTCCTTTATCGCAATATATTTTTCTGTCTGGTGATAATAGCCTTTTGCATCCCCTTCCACATTCATCATACGGATCGGCACAGGAGAAATATTCTGCAATGCCTGCATGAACGTATCATAAAACTGTACACTTCCGGTAAGCTCCGGCACCTCCAGTTCTGCGATCGGTTCCCCCTCTGTCTGGCTGACATCAAACACTGTCGTTACACGGAATCTCGGTATCACCATCTCCACGATCTCTGTTTCCGGCTGTCCATCATCCCCGATCACAGGCTCTTTTGTTACCGGGTCGATCTTTTCAATCTCCTGTTTCTCCCGGATCGGTGCTGGTGCAATGATCTGGATTCCTTTCTCTCCACGTTTTACATGACGGTTAAACTTCTTCTGCCATGCCTGATACCCTGCCACCAGTGTTGCTTCCGGTTTCTGCATGGTGATCAGCAGCGTGTTATTAAAGCTGTAATTATGGAACTTTGACATGGTATTCAGATATTCGGTATATCGCTCCGATGTAAAGATTTCCTTTACTCCCTGCTCCAGCCGTTCCGATATTTCTTTTAACTGTTTTTCTATATTATTTGCCATAAACAAACCCTCCATTTTATGTCCCCGCCA
>NZ_QUJX01000039.1:0-1811 GCF_003480785.1 Ruminococcus sp. AM26-12LB
TTGCAATCTTTTGGAATACTATGTTCTAACTAAATGGCATTGGCCCGTTTTTCCCCCTCGCGCTCCCCCTTTCCGGGCACGCAATTGTTGTGCGTTGTCCTACACTCTCCTCAAAACAACCAGCCCATCATTCTCACCAAGAACCACATTCCGGCCACCATTCAGTACATCACCCTCAGTCTCTCCAAGGCTAACACACCTCCACTGCCCCTCAGGCAAAGTCACACTTCTGACAACCTCCCCCTGCTTCCAAACAGGCGCCACCAAAAGCGCATCACCAACCATAAACTGATCCATCACCCTCTCCATACCCTGTCCAGGGAAAACAAACTCCATAGAACGGGCAATCGGCTCACCAGTAACTTTCGCACACTCTACAGCCTTGAAAATCTCCGGCAGACATTTCTCTCTGAGCGCCAGCGCAGCCTTAACCTTCTGAAAATCCGCCTCAGGCAGCACCCTCCACGGAGAAGCCGAAAACTGCATCACCGGCATCAAAGCCGCGATCTGTGCATACCGCACAAACATCTCCGGCGTACACGCATTCTCATTCCCATTCAAAAAGCAGGTATACTCACCCCCGCCAATCATATCCGGACTGCCAAAAGGATGCCCAGTAAGCCCCTGGAGCAACGTATCCGGGATCAATCCCGCAATACCACTCTCATCCCACTTCGTCTGCTTATCACAAAGTCTCTGCATCAGAGAATAACCCCCGGCCCGGAAACACACTCTCAGCTCATTAAACGCAAACTGCTCTCCAAACTCAGCCCAAAGCCTGGACAACTCATCCGTAGAAACATCACGGAACAGCTTATCACCCGCATGATAATAACAAGGATCACCCGCGTCCAGTTTAAAGCCATCCACACCCATATCCGTCAGAACATCCAGCTGATCCTTCAGCCACTTCATCGCATCCGGATTCGTCAGATCCAAAGCTGCAGAATACCCATTCCACCACTCCAGGATACGAGGTTTTCCCTCCGGAGTTTCAATCAGAAAATGCTTATCCCTAGCCTCCCGGAACTCCAACGTATCCGGAGTAATAAACGGACAGATCCACAGCATCACAGAAAATCCCATCTCATGCAATTCTTTGAGCATCGCCTTCGCATCCTTGAAATTATCCCCCCTGAACTGCCACCTTCCATAATAAGGAGACCAGCCATCATCGATCATCAGAACACCGGATGGAAAACCATTTTCCAGAATACCTTTTGCATATTTCAGGATATTCTTCTGGGTCTGATAATAGGTAAGTTCGATCCAGGAATTGTATACCGGTACTTTGAAAAACCTGTCTGAAAGTTTGATCTCATGAAATGGAAAATGCGCTTTCATGGCTGCCAGGTATGCACCTCGCAGATCATTGAAGCCATCTTTCAGAATGATAGGTTCCGGACCTTCCGCCAGGATCTCACCATTTCTGAAAGAAATGTGAAAACCTGCATCGCTCCAGATGTAGCGGCCTTTCGAGGAAAGGAATAAAGGCATGATCTGATTGTGGGTTGGGTTTTCGCGGAAATCCCAGTCCACAATGTCGTCTGCACCTACGGGCTGGCGGTAGCCTTCATAGACTGCACCACCGTACCAGAATTCGTTTTTTAATATAGTTGTTTTCATGTTGAGGCTCCTCCTTTTATATGTAAATCTATTTTTTTAATGTTGAGGTTATTTTTGGGGGTATTAGTGTAAATTTATCCGCTTTTCAAAGCGGAGGAAATCTGCGAGGGAGAAAACACTCAGAGTTGCGAAGCCCGCTTTCAATGCCATTTAGATAGAACATTTTGTAGATGATTCTTTATGTT
>NZ_QUJX01000004.1:0-148287 GCF_003480785.1 Ruminococcus sp. AM26-12LB
GACACCATACTACATGGTATTTACAGGAATAGACGACATTGTTGTTTAATTTATATGTTATGTTCATATTTATATTATACTATGGTTCATTAGTTAATACAATTACTATTTTGTCCATCTTCAATTACTTGCATAAATTCGATGGACGCGTCTTATATCCCCATAGCTGAAGCAAGGGGTTTTACGACGCATTGGATAAAAACAGCGGAGCATATTTTGCCCCGCCGCTGTTTCTGCAATATAAATTATATTTTAGTATGCACGTCCCCAGTAAACCATTTTCTTAGCCGGTTTTCCGCAGCATACGCAAACGTCGCTTAACTGCTCCTGCTCAAACGGCATACATCTGGATGTTGCCTGGAAATCTTCCTTGATCTTGTCTTCACATGCACGATCACCGCACCACATAGCTTTGATGAATCCCGGTTTGCTGTTGATGATCTCACCGAACTCCTCATAATTCTTTGCTACGTAAGTATGTGCCTCTCTGTGTGCACGTGCGCGCTCCAGCATATCATGCTGAATGGTATCCAGAAGCTCTTTTACCTTATCTGCAAGTTCCTCGAAGGATACTGTGTATTTCTCACGGGTATCTCTTCTGCAGAGAACTGCCTGACCGTTCTCGATATCCTTCGGTCCACATTCCACACGAAGCGGGATACCACGCATCTCCTGCTCAGCAAACTTGAATCCCGGGCTCTTGTCTGTCGCGTCAACCTTTGCACGGATACCTGCTGCCTTCAGTGCTGCAAGAAGCTCGTCAGCCTTCTCCATAACACCCTCTTTACGCTGCTGGATCGGAATGATCACAGTCTGTACCGGAGCGATCCTCGGAGGAAGAACAAGTCCGCTGTTGTCACCGTGAACCATGATGATCGCACCGATCATACGGGTTGTCATTCCCCAGGATGTCTGGTGAACATATTTCAGTGTGTTATCTTTATCTGTGTACTGGATTCCGAATGCTTTGGCAAAGCCATCTCCAAAGTTATGGCTTGTACCGGACTGGAGAGCCTTACCGTCGTGCATCAGAGATTCGATGGTATAAGTAGCCTCAGCACCTGCAAATTTCTCCTTGTCTGTCTTCTGGCCTTTGATGACCGGAATCGCAAGAACTTCCTCGCAGAAGTCTGCATAGATGTTCAGCATCTGGATGGTACGCTGCTCCGCTTCCTCAGCTGTTGCATGAGCAGTATGTCCCTCCTGCCACAGGAACTCTCTGGAACGAAGGAATGGACGTGTTGTCTTCTCCCAACGGACAACGGAACACCACTGATTATATACCTTTGGAAGATCTCTGTGGGACTGGATCTCTTTCTGGTAGAAATCGCAGAACAGAGTCTCAGAAGTCGGACGCACGCAAAGTCTCTCCTGCAGCGGATCAAGGCCGCCATGAGTCACCCATGCAACCTCCGGAGCAAAACCTTCTACATGATCTTTCTCTTTATCAAGAAGAGACTCCGGGATAAAGATCGGCATGTAAACGTTCTCTACACCGGTTTCTTTAAATCTGCGGTCAAGCTCATGCTGGATATTCTCCCAGATTGCATAACCTGCAGGTTTGATCGCCATACAGCCCTTAACACTTGTATAGCCACAGAGCTCAGCCTTCTTAACAACGTCTGTATACCACTGAGCAAAATCCTCATCCATAGATGTGATGGCCTGTACTAATTTCTTTTCTTTTGCCATGATAAATCTCCTTTTTCTTGTGATCTGTTACATATTGCCGGCTGTCAAGCAGCCACAGCAATCCGGAATCCTTCCAGCTCACTCTTCTGTCCCATAAACCGTACACTGCATTTACAATCCCGTTTTATGGACAAAAAAATAAGCCATCCAAATCCCTCACAAGGGACCGAATGACTTCGGCGGTACCACCCCAGTTAACAGCCTGAAAAGCTGTTCTCTCAACACCCGTTAACGCCGGAAACACACGCCACGCTTCAATCACGCAGAGCTCCGAGGCCGGTTCCACAGTTCACGCACAGGATCCTTCCACCAAAGCAGATCCCTCTCTGAGATAATTCCCTGTGTACTATTCTCATCATCGCCGTATCTTTGATATATTTTAGGCGAAAACCACCTCAAAGTCAACCCCAAACAAAAAAATATAACAAGTCTCTCTGCTATGAGTTACTGTTCACTCCGTTCTCAGTAACACGCTTCGCGATGCACAGAATTTATGTTAATCGCATAAATTCGCATGGTATGTCTCGGGGTTTCTGTGACCTTCGCTCACAAAAAACACCTCGCGGGACATTACCAGTGAACAGTAACTGCTATGATCCTATTCCTTCACAGACACAGCCGGCATCTCCAGATACCTGTTCAGATCTTCTGTGAGAATATGGAGCTTAGTTCTGGTATCCTGCTCCTGGTAAGTCAGCCGACCTGCGATCCTGGTGATATAATCCTCTTCTTCGATGATCTCACAGGTCTCAGGAAAATTAATATCATAATACTGTGCAAGATAAGATACCCAGTAATCCACCGGCACATGTCTGTCTGCGGATAACACGGATTCTCTTCTGAGACAGGACTCCCACACTGCCGGTGAGATCAGCCCTTCTCCTGCAACCTCTTCTGATACACCAAGCATGGCCTCTATTGACGCCTCCAGCTTTACTCTGCAGTTATCCAGCTTGTCGGCATCCCGGATCAGTTTTGCATGGAAAAGTGTTCTTGCATCGTGGATTCCTTCCAGTTTGAAATCACTGTGCTTCCGAATTGCTGCATCGATCAGCTCATCAAATTTATCATCCTCCACGAAGCGCCGGATCAGCTTCTCCTCCCCGAAGAGAAGTTCTGCACCGAACACGGCATGATCCATGGTTCCCGGCTCAAAGCTGTGAAATCTACGGATCTGCTCAAAACGGCCAATATCATGAAGCAGACCGATCAGCTCCGCAAGTTCCACATCTTCACCGGAACATTCCATTTTTCTGGCAATCTCTCCTGCGTATTTCACCACGCCATAGGTATGTACGATCTTCAGACAGATCTGTTCATCCTCCCGGTCGTATTCATCCAGATATTTTTCGAATTCCTGTTTTGCATGTGCAATGTCGATCATTCTGCCACACCCCTTCTTCTTTTGTTCATTCTGTAGTTCTGTAAACACTCTGTATTTATTATATCGAAGGTCTCTGACAAATTCTACTGTATTTCCCGGAATTTTAAATCTTCTCGCTGCTGCCGAATGACTTCCCTGCTCAAGGAGCCAATTATACCCTTCGTTTCCGGAAATGATATCCGGAACAACATGGGCAACACCGCCCTCCTCTGTCTGGTCTGCCTCCACATCACGGAGCCATTTTCGGTAGAAGGAATAGGTATTTTCAAGGAAGCATGCCGTACGGCAGAAGATTTCTGCATCACCGGTCCATCCAAGACGCTCATCTCTCTGTGGTGTCTCAAAAATATTTTTTGGTTTTACTTCCTCCATAAGGGAAACCTGTCCGGTAAACCGTTTTTTCCGGTTTCTTCTATTCATACTTTACGATTTCTTTCCTCAGCCGCTTCATGATCCGCTTTTCCAGGCGGGAAATGTAGGATTGCGAAATTCCTAAAAGATCCGCTACCTCCTTCTGTGTTTTCTCGCTTCCTTCCCGGTTTCCGATGCCGAATCGCAGACGGATGATCATCTGTTCCCGCTTTGTCAGTTTGCTGATGGCTTTTCCAAGAAGTGCGATCTCCACCTCATCTTCCAGACGTCTGGAGATCACATCGTCATCCGTTCCCAGAATATCCGAAAGTAGCAGCTCATTTCCATCCCAGTCCACATTCAGCGGCTCATCAATGGAAACCTCCATCTTTGTTTTGCTGTTTCTCCTCAGATACATCAGGATCTCATTTTCGATACATCGTGATGCATAGGTAGCAAGCTTGATATTTTTTACCGGATCAAAGGTATTGATAGCCTTTATGAGCCCTATGGTTCCGATGGAGATCAGATCCTCCACACCTACCCCTGTATTATCAAATTTCTTTGCAATATAAACCACCAGCCGTAGATTATGCTCGATCAGAACCGACTTTCCCTCTTTTTCCTTTTCTGTTCCCAACATTTCGATCACTTCAGCCTCCCGTTCCGCTGACAACGGCGCCGGAAGGATATCATTTCCACCAATATAAAAAACCTCTCCCGGACGATTGAACATAAATTTCCGGATCACCTGAAACGGATAGGATCTTGCAGCTGCTCTGTTCATAACATAAGCCCCCTTCTCAATTTAATAGTCTGGAATTCAAAAGTATCTCGTACTCTTCTCCCAAAGCTGAGGGCTCGGATGTTATAGCAAGCACCGGTTTTCCTACATGTACCACCCTTTCGGGAGTCTGGATCAGAAGTTCATCAAGGATCACTGCCAGCAGCAGTCCTTTTTTTCCATCTGCGGTATGACAGCTCAGAAAATGCGGCTGCAGACTGACAAATCCTGTATTTTCCAGTGCCTCTGGTTTATCTTTAATATCCATCAGTTTTTTCACCTGCTCTTTCGATATCAGGCTTCCCAGGAGTTCCTGTTTGATGATCGATACCGGCTGTTTTTTCACAGGATCCATAAGGAGATTTCCGGTATCATAAAAGCCGTATGTCTGCTGCAGCTTCCCCTGATATTTCAAAGTGACCGGAAAAATATTTCTTCTTCCAAACCGGAAGGTCTCGGTCACACATCCCAGAGTATAAAGTGTGCCATAAATCCCTGCCAGAAAAAGCAGAAATATTTTCACCGTCATGGTTCTTTCCGTTTCCAGTGCCTGATAGATCCCGCCAACCACAAAAGCTGTGAAATACAGAGCCAGAATGGTTTTTACAAGAAGGCCGCCTTTTTTCAGTCGAAAAGCAAACGACGCCATAAAAAAAGCGCAGCCGCCATGGATCAGTACAGCGGCAGGAAAAATGATCTTAAAAGGTGCACATACAAGCAGGCAGGATACAAAAGATCCAAAGGCAGCGGATATCACACATCTTCTGCGTTTCCCATCAAGATGCAGAAATTTTCCCACAAGTCTTAAAAGCATGTAATCCATAAGGAAATTCGTCATAAAAACGATATCTATGTACATCCTCTGATACATAAGCTTCCCCCACTGCTGTTTCGTCTGCCATCGATTCTCAACTTTGGTAAGTGTATTTATTATAGGGCAGGCTCTTTGCATATTTTGTCAAATCCGGATGTCGATTCTTCTAACTTATCGGGTCGTTTCTGTCTGTCTCGACATTTATAGATTTTTTCTATGAATCGGCGACAAAAATGTATAAATTTCCGTACAATATTTGTATTTGTTGATTTTCGCACTTTATAGTGCTAAAATATTTTTTATTATATTTCGTAAAGAAATTCTATTATATGAGATACAGGAGGGAATCGAACAATGATCAATATTACCGGACATACCGGGCTTACCGGCCTTCTGGGAAGCCCCGTGGCACACAGCGTATCACCTTTAATGCACAATGAGGCATTCCGTTATCTTGGACTTGATTATGTGTATCTCTGTTTTGATGTAACAGAGGAGACCCTTCCCCAGGCTGTGGAAGGACTGAAAGCCTGTGGGATCAAGGGCTTTAACCTGACCATGCCAAACAAGAATAAGATCGTGGAGCTTCTGGACGAGCTTTCTCCCACTGCCCAGCTGATCGGAGCGGTAAATACCGTACGCAACGACAATGGAAAATTAAAGGGGTTTAATACGGATGGTTATGGATTTACCCAGTCTGCCAGAGATGCCGGCTGTGATGTAAAAGGACGCACCATCACCGTTATGGGCGTCGGCGGTGCCGGAATGGCGATCTGCGGCCAGTCCGCACTGGAGGGTGCAAAAAAGATCCATGTTTTTGCACGTCCTACCAGCCGTTACTGGGAACGTGCCGCTGCCATGGCAGAAAAAATGTCTCATATGACAGAATGTGAGATGATCCTTCATGAGATGGATGATCACACTGCGCTAAAAGACGCACTGGAGGAAAGCAATCTCCTCATCAATGCAACTTCTGTGGGAATGGTTCCGGATGTGACAGGCACCGTGATCCCGGACAAGGCTCTGTTCCATCCGGAGCTTACCGTAGCCGATGTTGTATATGAACCAAGAGAAACAAGACTTCTCAGGGAAGCCCGGGAAGCCGGATGTCCGACCTTTAACGGAATGTACATGCTGCTCCACCAGGGTGTAAAGGCTTTCCACATCTGGACCGGACTGGACATGCCGGTTGAGCTCGTCAGGGAGAAATATTTTAAATAAAAAATATCCGACAATACTGACCGCCTCCGCATCACAGCGTGGCCTCAATATTGCCGGATCAAAAATAAAGGCGGCCCGCCTATCACACGGGTCGCCTTTTATTTATCCGTCAATCATCTGTTTTGTTTATTTCTTCTCTTCCTGAACCTCGATCTTACGGATCGTTTTGTTCTTGATCTCTTCTTTGATGAAGTCAATGAACTCACCAAGCTCTTTCATTCCCTCATCGCCAAGATAGCGGCTTCTTACGGAAACCTTACCCTCTTCTTCCTCTTTTGCACCAACGATAAGCATGTAAGGTACTCTCTCAAGACGTGCCTCACGGATCTTGTATCCCATCTTCTCGGAACGTCCGTCTACAGAGCAGCGGATTCCTGCTTCTCTCATCTGAGCTTCAACCTTCTGTGCATAATCGTTATACTTCTCGGAGATCGGGATCACACGAACCTGCTCCGGGCAGAGCCATGTCGGGAACATTCCTGCGTATTTCTCAATGAGCCATGCCAGTGTTCTCTCATAGCATCCCATGGATGTACGGTGGATGATGTACGGACGCTGTTTGTCGCCATTCTCATCGATATAGTACATATCAAACTGCTCTGCGAGAAGTGCATCCCACTGGATCGTGATCATTGTGTCTTCTTTTCCGTATACGTTCTTTGCGTTGATATCAACCTTCGGTCCGTAGAAAGCAGCCTCGCCCACATCCTCTGTGAATGGAATGTTCAGCTCCTCAAGCATCTGGCGGATATGGCCTTCTGTCTCTTCCCATACCTCCGGCTCACCGATGTATTTCTCTTTGTTTGTCGGATCCCATTTGGAAAGATGATAGGTTACATCTTCCTCAACACCAAGTACCTGCAGACAGTACTGGGCAAGTGCGATACAGTCTTTGAACTCTTTTACCATCTGGTCCGGTCTTACGATCAGATGTCCCTCGGAAATAGTAAACTGACGAACTCGTGTCAGGCCATGCATCTCTCCGGAATCCTCATTACGGAACAGTGTGGAGGTCTCGCCGAGACGGATCGGCAGATCACGGTAGCTGTGCTGCTCTGCTTTGTATACATAGTACTGGAACGGACATGTCATCGGACGAAGTGCATAAACCTCTTTGTCCTTCTCCTCATCACCAAGTACGAACATACCATCTTTGTAATGATCCCAGTGTCCGGAGATCTTGTAAAGATCGCTCTTTGCCATAAGAGGAGTTTTTGTTCTTACGTATCCACGCTTTGTCTCCTCATCCTCGATCCAACGCTGAAGCTCCTGCATCATGATCACACCGTTTGGCATGATAAGCGGAAGTCCCTGTCCGATCACATCTACAGTTGTGAAGATCTTCATCTCACGGCCAAGCTTGTTATGATCACGTCTCTTTGCTTCTTCCATCTGCTCCAGATGCTCTTTCAGCTCATCCTTTGTAGCATAGGCTGTTCCGTAGATACGTGTGAGCATTGCGTTTTTCTCACTGCCTCTCCAGTATGCGCTGGAAGAAGAAAGAAGCTTGAATGCCTTGATGCCTTTTACACTCATCAGGTGCGGGCCTGCACAGAGGTCTGTCCAGTCTCCCTGTGAATAGAAGGAAATCTCTTCTCCCTCCGGAAGATCCTCGATCAGCTCAACCTTGTATGGCTCATTTTTCTCTTTAAAGTATGCGATGGCATCCTCACGGGATTTTGTAAAACGCTCGATCTTTGCGCCTTTTTTGATGATCTTTTTCATCTCTTTCTCAATGGCGTCAAGATCCTCACGTGAAAATGGCTCGTGGTCGAAATCATAGTAGAAGCCTGTATCAATGGATGGTCCGATGGCAACCTTTGCCTCCGGGTATAAGTTCTGTACAGCCTGTGCCATTACGTGAGATGCTGTATGACGGAGAACTGCAAGGCCCTTCTCGTCTTTCGCTGTAAGGATATTCAGCTCACAGTCGCTGTCAAGAACTGTACGAAGATCTACGACCTCTCCGTTTACTTCTCCTGCACATGCAGCACGTGCAAGGCCTTCGCTGATGTCATATGCGATATCGATCACAGCTTTTGCTTCTGCATATTCTTTTTTTGAGCCGTCTTTTAATGTAATGATCATTGTTGTTTCTCCTTTCATTTGAAATGAAGTTTCTATGGTACACAGTATGTGTCTGCTTTTGCAAGAGATTCTGCAATAAAAAAATCCCTCACAGTACATCACATACTGTAAGGGACGAGTTCATTCATTCTCGCGGTTCCACCCTGCTTGCTCTGCTGCCCGGTCATGCCAGGATGCAAAGCCTCTCAATTATGATGATAACGGAATCACCGGACCGGATTGGGGCCACTCGGAGGTAGTCTTCGGCTGTTTCCCGATAAGATGTTTCCAGCACTTCACATCTCTCTCTGTAACGTTTCACAGCTTACTCGTCTCGTCAACGTGTTTTTTATTTCTTTTTCTGTGGTTCATTATAAGCGCAGTATTTTTATTTGTCAACGCATGTTGACAAAATTTTTGAGATTTCTCTTCTCGCACAGATCTACAGATTTCCCATGAGTTTGTCTTTGATAATAGCCAAAATCTCACGGGGAATGTAGATAAAAAGACGCCAGCTTCGATACCTGGAAGGTACCATGGCCACTTCCCGGAATCCACATTTTCTTGCAATGGCTGCTCCTCTCCATACATGAAAATTGTTCGTCACCACGCCTACGGAACAGTCTGTGGTTCCGATCCTTCTGCGGCTGAATTCCAAATTCTCTTTCGTACTGGTAGATTCTTCTTCCCGTATCAGTCTGTCCCCGTTTATTCCGTGACCGGTAAGGTAGCGATACATGGCCTCTGCCTCGGAAATGTTTTCTCCATCGCCTTTTCCTCCGGAGAGCACTGCCTTCGTACCCGGATTTTCTTCAAGATAAAGAAGGGCCCTTCTGGCTCGTTCCAGAAGGGCAAGTGTCATCCGTGTTCCGTCCACATGGGCACCTAACACGATAATGTAATCCAGATTCTTCTTTACGCTCATTATCTTCCGCAGCAGTGTTTGTATTTCTTGCCGCTTCCGCATGGGCACGGATCGTTTCTTCCGACCTTGTGCGGTTTCACAACTGTGCCGGATTTCTTCTGCTCCATGTAGAGGGTTTTCTTTTTCTCTTCTGTGAAGATCTTGTCCCACTGAGGAAGGTTGTAAAGCCAGTCAGCCTTGGCATCTACCATGTTCTTATAGAGTGCCTCTTTATCAAATGCAAGGTTTACCTTGGTATCCTCATCCATAGTCTCGATTGGGTTCGGAACCTTCAGGCTGTCATTGATCCCGTCAAGGAAACCAACCATAGTCATAACGTCCTGACCGTATTTCTCCGCAAGCTCTTTTACAGTTCCGGAAACAACCTCATCCGGGTTCTCAAGAAGCTGCTCATAAATATTCTTCTCAATGTTAAAATAATTTGCCCAGAAGCGCTGAAGCTTATTCTTATCTGCATTCTGATTATAAGCAATGGAACGCCACTGCTCAAGAATTGTCATATCGCTCATTGTCTGATCCTCTTTTCCAAAATTTTAGATAAATAAGACGGAGATTTATATTCCGCTTCGCAATTTCTACTTATTATATCATCTTTTGGCGAAGAAATCAAATATATCTGTTTCATATCTGAGTTATTTTATCACACTGAGTAGGCATTTGATTTGAAACAGATTGGATTGACAATTCGAGACTATTATGATAGTATGAATGTATAAACTATTGCAATAGTCTAAGAGGAGTAATTATGAATACGAAATTATATGATTCAGAACTTAAAGTTATGGAGGTTTTATGGAAGGAGGGAGATGATTCAGCTAAACATATTTCGGAAATTTTAAACGCAGAGATTGGCTGGAATAAAAATACTACTTATACGGTTATTAAAAAATGTGTTGCAAAAGGAGCTATTGAACGTTATGGAAGCAACTATATGTGCAAACCATTGATTTCCAAAGAGAATGTTGAAGAATTTGAAACAAAGGAACTCATTGATAAACTGTTTCACGGATCAAAAATAAATTTTTTTGCTTCCTTTGTGAGTCATGAAAAATTATCAGAGGAGGAACGTAGGCAGATAAAGAAAATGCTAGAGAAATGAGGTGCTGGACTATGATACGTCAGATGCTGATTATTTCAAGTATGTTTATTGGTCTGGTTTTGATGGCACATGCATGTCTGAAGAATCGTATTCCCGGACGTATTTATGTGATACTCTGGGAAATTGCATTGCTTCGCCTGATTCTGTCGTTAAAGTTACCAATTCTGCCATTTTTCAATCACATAGCTACTTTTCAGCAAGTACAGTTTCGTTAACAACAGGGAATATTGAGAAAATTTTTTTTATAATATAGAGAATAGGATTCAGTATTTCACTTATTACAGTCCTTAGCAGTTATTATAAAGAACGAATGATATAAGAAGTGGAGGGATACATTTATGAAGACTAACAAATGGTTATGTAGCTGTATGATTGTTGCTTTATGTTTATTTTCTATATGTACAACTGCTTTTGCAAATAATAATAACGTTAAAGTAGCATCAAAGCTGGATGCAAAAGATGTAAAAAATAGAATTGTAACAACTGTAACAATTCAAGATGTTAAAAGTGGCTTCGTCTCTTCATATAATGTTGAAGATGAAAACATTAAGTGTTCTCGTAGTGCTGATGGAAAGGAAATTATAGCCATTATATCTGTAGGAGATGAAAAAGCCAGTGCTAAAAGAGCACCGTCTCAAACAAATAGCAATACATTCTATGGGTGGAAAGGAAATGCCCGAATTTCTTGGTACGATGATGGAACTTGGGCTTGCCTTAAAACTGCAGGAGGTGATTGGACAAAAATATCAGGAAATTACAATATGACAGGGAAAAAAATAGTTTGGGGTCAAGATCTTGGTACTAATAGCAAATCGAGTAGTGCAACCTTTATTAATAGCTATAATACAACAACTAATTGGCCAAAAGGAAAGTATGGATATGGATTAGGACATAAAGTTGGTGCTTACATCAGTGGGACTGTGAATGGAAAAAAGGTTAGTGTATCCTGCAATTATGTTTTTTAATAAGAAACAGAAAATTTAAAAACAACAAAATCATTGATAAGTACAACTGAAAATTATAATACATACGATAATGGGAAAAGGTATCAAGTGGCAAAATAAAATTATTTATTCTTATATGTGTACGTATAGCACGGAGGTGGTTTTATGAAGTATATTCAGGATAATGGAAAAATTAAATTATGTGAAACTGATAATATGGATCATCTCGTGCGATTAACACAAGCGTTGAATGAAAATAATATTCCTTATGAAACCAGATTGAAAAAAGCAACATTTATCAATAATCTTTTTTTCTTGATTTTTTATCATACTTTTGCATCGGGAATTGATCATAAGAATGAAACAACATGTATTTATGTACTAGAAAAGGATTTTGATGCTGCCAAAAAAGCAATAGTAAACTCCAGAGAGACTGTGAGAAAAAGTCTGTAAATAAGATTCTTCTATGATAATAAAGGGTGAAAAGTTCTTTCATAGAGCTTTTCGCCCTTGTTTTATATATAACAACAGTTGCAAATCTGCATGTCAAGAGCAGGCGGATTTTCCGCCTGTCTTAACTGTTTCAGAGTTACTGTTCACTCCGTTCTCAGTAACACGCTTCGCGATGTACAGAATTTATGCTGATCGCATAAATTCGCGCCCCCACAGGGGACTTACCTGCTTCAGTTAAAATACTTTCTGAGAAGATAAGTCGGAGTGCAGCTCCATGCGTGGCAGTAGCTGTTGACAATGCTGCTTCCATATGGAGATTCTGCAGGATTTTCAGGATTATAAAGCTCCCAGAATGTATCCGCACCATGGTTTATCATTCCGCCCCAGTAATATTTCATATATTTCATTGCCTGGTCTTTTTTACCACACATCAGAAGCGCTTCCACAAAATGATGGTTCATATACGGAGAAACCATTCCTTTTTCCGGTTTCAGTTCCACCAGACGATCCAGTATTTCTGCTCCCTCTTCGCCGCTGACCGCTTCCGCCAGGATCATCCATACCTGACTTGCATAGTTGATCTGTTTTTCGTCGCCACTGACGAACAGCCCGCTCTCTTCATCAAAAAGATATTTTTTTGCAGACGCTGTTTTTGCCTCAGCCTCTTGTTTCAGTTCTTCTGCTTTTTCCATATCTCCGAGGAGTTCTGCGATCTTCTGTACTTTCTTCGCACAGTAGATATAAACACCCTGCATTGCGCTCTGCTTGTTCAGACCCTCTGTCCAGTCGATAAAGCCCCAGAAACCATCTCCGTTTTTCATAAGTCCGTTTTCATCGAACTGCTCTTTTGCGATCTCCATCTGACGATATGCACAGGCACTTAAATCCTTTAAGGTCTCCTTGTCACCGGATGCTTCGTAGTAGTCACAAAGGGATGCTCCGAAGAACATGGAATAATCCAGAAGGAAGGTATCATCCACAATAAATTTCGGTTCTGTGAAAAGGCAGGCACTTACCTGTCCATTGTCCTTTGTCTGGCCTGCAAACAGATACAGACATCTTTTTACCAGCTCCATGTTGTGGAATGTCTCATAATTTGCAAGCGCCTGAAGTCTTAAATCTCCAAGCCACAGACGGCGGTCTCTCTTAGGGCCGTCCTCAAATACGGTCTGCATGCAGTTTTGCAGAGTACGAAGGCTGACACGATCCAGTCTGCGGATCATTTCATCCTCGCTTTCCACCGGCTTCACATCTTCCATTCTGACAGAAGAAACACTGGTACAGAACACATCTTCCACTACCATCTGCCATTTCATGGAAGTATCTATAGCTTCGATCTCCATATAACGGAAGGCATATCTTCTCGGAAGCTTCAGCTCTGCCGGAAGAACATCGATATGGATAAATTCTTCCTGTATCCAGCTTCTGCTGATCCATCCGTCATAGTCTGCAGAATCCTCGGTCATCTCCTTGGCGATCTCTCCGAACTTCAATCTGAAAAATGCCGGTGCATCCTGAGGGCTTCCTACGGAATTCAGCTTCAGAGTCACATATCCTACCTGATGATCTCCAAAATCCAGACAGATCTTGTCTCCCTTTGCAAGATGATAGCCTGAAAGATTTTTGATCTCATCCTTTTTGTGAACCTCAGGATAGACCTCTTCTGTTTTTACGATGTCTACAATAGAAACCGGACGAACTACCGTTTTCAGTAACTCCGGTGTACATGCTTCTGCTTTTTTTACAAAATCCTCATTGGTCACACGGACCATATTAAGATCAATACTTACCTCTGCCATTATATGATCATTCTCCTTTCATCCAGTTCTTCGATGATTCTTTCTGCATTACTATACACTTTTTCACTTTTTCTTCCAATTGTGATTTTTCTTATAAAACACTGACGTTTTTTTTGGTGATTATGATATACTTTACTCAACTGTTATGAAATAACCACATGGAAAGAGGACAGTTATGAAGCTTACCAGAGAAGAATTTCAGAAATATATTTATTCCTACAACAACGATGAGACTTTTTATAAGACACTTTATCTGCAGGAGAAGGAACATCCGGAGACTTTTCATGAATATTGCCTGACACTGGACCGTAAAAAGATTTATGAACACCGGCTTTATGTACCGGAGCTTCAGACTGAAGCCTGGTATCCCTATATGAAAGAAACCGATCTTTTTCATGATATAAATGGCAATATCGTACTTTCCAAGCATTACCGCTATACCCCTGTTTTTCCCCATGAACATGAATTTTTGAGATTCTCTGTCTGTATGACGGAACTGCCCACACTGCGATACAGGGGATCGAACACACTTTGCATACCGGAGATATCTGTATCATCCCACCGCATACCACTCACAGTGTAGGGATCTTTGATGACAGTGTTGCTTTTAATATTCTGGTACGTAGCTCCACCTTTCATTCCACATTCTTCCAGTCACTGACTGCTGACAGTGCCCTGACGCAGTTTTTTGCCCATGTGCTGTACCGCAAGACCGTGGGAAATTATCTGATCTTTCACAGTGGAAATGATGCACAGATCCATGACATGCTGGAAAATCTCTATATCGAATATCTAGGCCACGCCAAATACAGCTGCACCTTTCTCAACTCCATGCTAGTCATGTTCTGGGCCATGCTGCTGCGTTTTCACGAAAATGATATTGAATCCATCCTTACAAAGGACAGCACCGGAAATTCTGTAACGGAAATCCTCAACTACCTGAACCGTCACTACCAGAGCGTTACCTTACGTGAAGCTGCGAAGCATTTTGGCTATAGTACTTCCCACTTCAGTACCCTGATCAAGGAAAGTACCGGACGGACATTTTTACAGATCATCCGGGATATCAAGCTGAACCAGGCATGTCATGCTCTGCGTGAAACCTCTCTCAGCAATCTTGCGATCTGTGAACTTGTAGGGTATGAAAGTCCGGAGCATTTCATGCGTACTTTTAAAAAAACATATGGAATGACTCCCGGTGAATACCGGAAGAAGAACAGGGAATAAAAGATTACAAGATCTTATATATTTTCTGTATAACAGATGCCGTTCCGGGAGATACTTATCATATCCTCCCCTTTAGAATGCAGAGGGCTTCGCGATGGTGCAGGCCCTCTGTGTTTCTCTTTTCACACTGAAGGTCATTTCACACCAAGCTTCTCAAGCGCCTTCGCCGCCTGCTTCAGATTCTCAAACTGGATGGTATGGATACCGGCTTTTCCGGCTCCCTCACAGTTCACGGCACGATCATCCAGAAATACCGATTTCTCCGGTTTCAGGCTGTAACGCTTCAGAAGTGTTTTGTAAATATCCACCTCAGGCTTGATCTGCTGCACATCACAGGAAAATACCACTCCATCCATATATTTCAGAAAAGACATATCCTGCTTTGTACGATCCAGCATATAAGTTCCGTAGTTGGAAAGGACATAGAGATGATATCCCTGATTTTTGAGATATTTCACCCAGGTTTCCGCATAATCATACAGATGCATACACTCCGGATCACGTCGTACCACCTCACGAATATCTGCTTCATATTCCGGTGCACTTTCCACAAATTTATCTACATACCAGGACTCCTCATGCTGTCCACGGTCCTGTTCCTCCCAGATTGGGTTTCGAAATACTGCATCTGCGATTTTCTGATACTTTTCTTCCGGGAAGTCATAGCTCCGAAGATACTCTTCCCAGTCATAGCCCATCAGCACATTTCCCACATCAAAAATAATATTCTCGATCATACGGTTTTCATCCTCTCTCGGCTTCTTATTTCCCCAGATCCGGTACGCCATCCAGAAAACATACGCTACGATCGGTACCAGAACTGCTGCCGCAAAAGCCCCCCGGAACAAAGCCTGGGCGTTTTCACTGCTTCCCCAGGCAAATGCCATTGGAAGGCAGAATATAAGAAGTAATATGACAACACCTGCAAGTGCTGCGATTCTTTTAAAATTTTTCATTGAACTTCCTTTCACATGATACATCCGCTATTCTATCTGTTATTTTAACTGAATATCTCTTTGAACCAAAAGGGCGCCGGAGAAATTCTTCCCCGGCGCTTCCTGTTGTCATAATCCTGATACTGTAAAAATAATTATCTATAAATGATGTCGTTTCTTCCTGGTCCGTTAGAGATCATTGTGATCGGGAATCCAATATGTTTTTCTACGAACTCTACATATTTTCTGCAGTTCTCCGGAAGATCCTCATATTTTTTGATTCCACGGATATCGCATTTCCATCCCGGAAGCTTCTCAATAACCGGTTTTGCTTTCTCAAGCTGCACAGTTGTCGGGAATTCTGTTGTCACCTCTCCGTCGATCTCATAGCCTGTGCAAACCGGGATCTCATCCAGATATCCCAGAACATCCAGTACTGTAAAAGCAACGTCTGTAGCTCCCTGGAGACGGCATCCGTATTTGGATGCAACACAGTCGAACCATCCCATACGTCTCGGACGGCCTGTAGTAGCACCGAACTCACCACCGTCACCGCCACGTTTTCTCAGCTCATCTGCTTCCTCGCCGAAGATTTCAGAAACGAATGCACCTGCTCCAACTGCACTGGAGTAAGCTTTGCATACGGTTACGACCTTCTTGATCTCATATGGAGGCAGGCCTGCACCGATAGCACCATAAGCAGCCAGTGTGGAAGAGGATGTAACCATCGGATAGATTCCGTGATCCGGGTCTTTCAGAGTTCCGAGCTGTCCCTCAAGAAGAACCTGTTTTCCCTCTTTCAGTGCATTCCAGAGATAGAGAGATACGTCGCATACGTATGGCTCAACCATCTTCTTGTATTCCATCAGCTCATTCATGATGTCTTCCGGTTTCAGAAGAGGCTTATGATAGAGATGCTCAAGTGTTACGTTCTTGGTCTCGCAGATACGTACAACCTTCTCTTTCAGTGCTTCCTCATCAAAAAGCTCACTTACCTGGAAGCCGATCTTTGCATATTTGTCAGAATAGAACGGAGCGATTCCGGATTTTGTGGAACCGAAAGCCTTGCCTCCAAGACGCTCCTCTTCATACTGATCGAACAGAATGTGGTAAGACATTACCATCTGTGCTCTGTTGGAGATCAGGATCTTCGGTGCCGGTACTCCACGGCCTACTACTTCGTTGTACTCCTTGAAGAATACCGGAATGTTCAGTGCAACACCGTTTCCGATGACACTGGTCGTATGTCCGTAAAACACACCTGACGGAAGTGTATGAAGTGCGAATTTACCGTAATCATTTACGATGGTGTGGCCCGCATTGGCTCCACCCTGAAATCTTACGATGATATCGGCTTTCTCAGCAAGCATATCTGTGATCTTGCCTTTACCTTCATCTCCCCAGTTTGCTCCTACTACTGCAGTTACCATAACACAGTTCCTCCTTGTGTCTTTCTCTATTATTCGGAACGGCATGTTCTCTGCCTGTAATACACAGAGACACGTCATTCCTGTCTGTGTTCATTTCTTAATGTTTATAACATCTTGGAATTATACGTTGATCTCAACCTTAACGCCAAGCAGATCCTTATGTGCATCCAGAACCGGCTGTACCACATTGGCGATAAATGCCTCTGTCTGCTCTTTGGCACGTCCTGTATATCTGGACGGATCCATGGATTTCTGAAGATCCTCAAGAGTCAGGTTAAATGCCGGATCTGCTGCGATCAGCTCAAGAAGATTGTTATCTTTACCCTCTACCTTCACGTTCTTTCCTGCTTCCATGGAAAGCTCACGGATACGCTCATGAAGTTCCTGACGGTCTCCGCCTGCCTTAACTGCATCCATCATGATATTCTCAGTTGCCATAAATGGAAGCTCAGACATCAGTCTCTTCTCGATAACCTTCGGATAAACAACCAGTCCGTCTACAACATTGAGGCAGAGATCCAAGATTCCGTCGATCGCAAGGAATCCTTCCGGAACGCTGAGACGCTTGTTTGCAGAGTCGTCCAGAGTTCTCTCAAACCACTGTGTTGCAGATGTGATCGCCGGGTTCAGTGCATCGATCATCACATATCTGGACAGGGAAGCAATTCTCTCACTTCTCATCGGATTTCTCTTATATGCCATAGCGGAAGATCCGATCTGGGATTTCTCAAATGGCTCCTCTACTTCCTTCAGATGCTGAAGAAGACGGATATCGTTGGACATCTTATGTGCACTTGCAGCGATTCCCGCAAGGATATTCAGCACACGGGTATCAACCTTTCTGGAATAGGTCTGTCCGGAAACCGGATAGCAGGATCTGAATCCCATCTTCTCTGCGATCATCGGATCGATCTTGTCGATGGTCTCCTGATCCCCGTCAAAAAGTTCCAGGAAGCTAGCCTGTGTACCGGTTGTTCCCTTGGAGCCAAGAAGCTTCATAGTGCTTAATACATACTCAAGGTCCTCAAGATCCATCAGGAATTCCTGAGTCCAGAGAGTTGCTCTCTTACCTACGGTTGTCGGCTGTGCCGGCTGGAAATGAGTAAACGCCAGAGTCGGCTGATCCTTATACTGTGCAGCAAACTTGGAAAGCTCAGCGATCACGTTCACAAGTTTCTTGCGGACAAGTTTCAGTGCCTCTGTCATAACGATGATATCCGTATTATCTCCTACATAACAGGAGGTCGCTCCCAGATGGATGATACCTTTTGCCTTCGGGCACTGTACACCAAACGCATACACGTGAGACATTACATCATGGCGAACCTGACGCTCACGCTCCTTAGCCACATCATAGTTGATATCATCCGCATGAGCTTTCATCTCGTCAATCTGCTCCTGGGTGATGTTAAGGCCAAGCTCACGTTCCGTCTCAGCAAGTGCGATCCACAGCTTTCTCCATGTGCGGAATTTCATGTCCGGGGAAAAAATGTACTGCATCTCTTTGCTTGCGTACCGCTCTGACAGCGGGCTTACATATCTGTCTGTATTCATTATTATCCTCCTGATTACATACATCCGGGCCGGAATGGCGAATGATCCGTTATCTGCCCGAATCTGGTTAATTCACGCCTCTTGAAATTATATAACATTGCCTCTTTAAAAGCAACCGTTTGTTACTCCATACCCTGATGGAATTTTCCCAAAAATTCCTTCATTCTGCCATTTTCGGAAGAAAATACCTCCTGCGGCGTTCCCTCCACTGCGATCACACCCTTATCCATAAAGATGATACGGTCGGAAATATCTCTTGCAAAATTCATTTCATGAGTAACGATCACCATGGTGATATGCTCCTGAGCAAGATCCTTGATAACCTTCAGGATCTCACCGGTCAGTTCCGGATCAAGTGCAGATGTAGGTTCATCAAAAAACAGGATCTTCGGATTCATACAGAGCGCACGGGCAATGGAAACTCGCTGCTGCTGTCCTCCGGAAAGCTGAAAAGGATATGCCTTCTCCTTGTCTGCAAGGCCCATTTTCTTAAGAAGGCTTCTTGCCTGGACGTAAACCTCATCTTTCTTTCTCTTCTGCACCTTCAAAGGTGCATCCACTATATTTTTCAGTACGGAAAAATGCGGAAACAGATTGAACTGCTGGAACACCAGTCCCACATCACCGTTTTTGATGATCTCGCCGCTGTCCGGCGTCTCAAGTCCTGTGGCACAACGCAGGATGGTTGACTTGCCGGAACCGGAAGGACCGATGATACTTAAAACTTCTCCCTCTTCCACGTCAAGAGAGATATCTTTGAGAACTTCCAGTCCGTCAAAGCTTTTTTTGATATGTTTCATTTCAAATAATTTCATATTTTATACTCTCCATTCCTGTTAGCGGTAGTAATTCATACTTTTCTCAACCTTCTGCATCACAACAGCCACGATCAGGTTGAACACATAATAAAATATCGCAGCGATCACAAATGGCATCATTGTTGTCTGTGCACTTGCGATCTGCTTGGCAATGGTAAACATCTCCGCAACTGCCACAACGAACGCAAGGGAAGTATCCTTGACCAGCGTAATGACCTCATTTGTAATAGACGGCAAAATCCTCTTGATCACCTGTGGAAGGATGATGCGGAAAAATGTCTGCACCTTATTGTATCCAAGGATCTTTGCAGCTTCATACTGTCCCACCGGCATGGATTCAATGCCGCCGCGGTAGATTTCTGCAAAGTAAGCTGCATAGTTGATGGCAAATGCGATAAATACAGCGATCAGACTATATCCCATGGAAATACGGATCCCGAAGATAAAATAAGGGCCGAAATATACAACCATCAGCTGCAGCATCAGCGGCGTTCCTCTCATGATGGATATGTACCCGGATACAATGGTACGGATCACTTTGTTTCTGGACATTCTGCCAAAACAGATCAGAAGTCCCAGCGGCAGAGAAAACAGCAAGGTTACAAAAAAGATCTCAATAGAGACCAGCATTCCTCCTGCCAGCTGCTGGAGCATTACACTAAAACTCATTTTTTTCCTCCTGGTTCGGAGTATCAGTCCCATTTATCGGACTGATACCTGTAATTCCTGTAAACAACAGGAAATGAGCGTGTACGGCAGCTCTTTCTGCGCCGAAGCACCCTCATTTCCTTTTTATGCGGAAGCTTCAAAAGCTTCTGCTATGTTTCTTATTTCTACTGCTGTTGGATAGCTTAAAAAAATATCTTCACAGCTTTTACTGTGCCGGATCTGTACCGGATCATTTGGATTCAGAATCGGTTTCTTTCTCTGTGCTGTCTGCACTTTCTTCTGTGTCAGCTTCTGCTGAATCAGAATTCTCTGTCTTATCCTTGTCCTCGCTGATGCAGAGCATGCTCTTATCCAGTTCATACTTATCTGCAAGCTTGTCAACCTCACCGGACTCGTCAAGCTTCTTGACCTCATCCCATACGAGATCCTTCAGTTCATCATTTCCCTTCTTGAATCCGATGCCATACTGCTCGTTCTGGATTGGCTCGTCAAGGATCACATATTTATCCTTGCCTCTCTGGGAAAGCTGATAGTTAGCAACACCGATATCAACAGCAACAGCGTCTGCAGCTCCGGAATCAATATTCATAAATGCAGTGTTGTAGTCCGGATTCTCTGTAAGAGATGCAAAGCTGTCCTTCAGTTCCTTATTGTCATCGTTGTTCAATGCGTCCAGTGCAGCGGATGCAGCCTGTACAACTACGTTCTTGCCCTTAAGATCCGCAAGCTTCTCAATTTCAGAATCCTTGGCAACTACGATCACCTGCTCATTGTTGATGTATGGATCACTCCATGTATAGTCATCCTCACGTCCGTTGATAGTAAATCCATTCCATATACAGTCGATCGTTCCGGAGTTCAGCTCCATATCCTTGGAATCCCAGTTGATAGGCTTCTTAACAAGTTCCCAGCCAAGATTATCACATACTTCCTGGGCAAGGTCAAGGTCAAATCCTACATATTCTCCGTTATCATCCTTATATCCGAACGGAGGATATTCAGCATCAAATCCTACGATCAGGGTCTTATCCTCAACACCTGCCTGTACACTCACTCCTGTTACCATCATTCCTATTGTCATCGCTGCCGCCATTACTACTGCAACTGTTCTTTTCTTCATGGTCATTCTCCTTTTTTCGGTTATCTCTTTATCACATGGTCACTCTACCACGCGAAAGCGTATGGTTATAGTAACATACCCAAAAGGAGCTGTCAAGAGCAAACCTTCTGCTCTGCCAGATAATCTTTGTATTTCTTTCTGGCCGTTTTCAGATATGTTCTGGAAATTGGGATTTCCGTCTGTCCGACCACAAAACTGTTCTTCTTAAGTGAAGTTACCTTCTCCATGTTGATACAAAAGCTCTGATGACATCTCAGAAAGCTGCTGTCTGACAGCTGTCCCGAAAAATCCCCCAGCCTGGCCCTGCAGCTGATCTTTTTTCCATCGGTAAGATGAAATGTCACACTGTGAAGACTACTGGATATATATGCCAGATGATCGTGCTGCAGTGTATAAACCCGTGTCCTGTAGCGAAAATACAACGCTCTTCCGCCTTCACGCCTGCACACCTCCAGGATATGTACCAGAACATGTTCCAGTTCTCCACTTTCAACCGGTTTGACCAGATAGTTATAGGCAAACACTTCAAATGCTTCTTTATAGAATTTTTCATTCTCTGCCACCAGCACAACCGGGATATAATGTCCTTTCAGGCGCATTGTCCGTACAGTTTCCAGACTCCTGCCCTGATCACCATCCAGCCCCAGAAATATCAGATCGCAGATCTTGTGTCCCTCTGCCAGTCCTTTCAGAAGACTCTCTCTGGTCCGATACAGAAGGAGCTCTGCATCAGGGACCAGTGTGGAAAGCTGCCTGTACAGCTTCTGTGCATCCTTTCGTATTTCATCACATATCGCGATCGTCATCACTGCCATTGCCGTGTTTTCCTCCCTCATGCTCTTTCTGATATTAACATTTTATTTTCAAAGAAAGACCTACGCAATATGTGCTTCTAATTGTGCCTTGTTTTTTTACAAATTATTGCAATTCATGATCTGTTTTCGTATAATAATGTCATATAAGCACCAAAAGGAGTACTACTATGTCTGATTTCAGCAACAAATGCCGGGAATACCTAAAGGATACAGGAGAAAACGTTTATCAGTTATCTGCTTCTTCGGGACTTGACCGTACCTCGCTACAACGTATGATCACAGGGAAACGTCTTCCCGGTATTGATTTTGTGCGCCAGTTCTGCGATTCCCTCCGGATCAATCCTTCCCAGCGCAGGGAACTGATGGAATTATATAAAATAGAAAAAATCGGAAAAGAAATATATTACAACCGCAAATATATACAAGAGCTTCTGGGTGTTATCAGCTCCCAGCAGGTCATTTCCCGGGAGGGTTTTCTCAGGCTTCCATCCTTTCCCTTTTACCGTGGAACTTTTTCTCTTGATGTGGAAAAGAAGGTCCTGAGCCTTTTTGAGGACATCCTGTCTTCCGGTTCTTCTGAAACGATCCGTACCAACCTTCCGGCCAACTGCCGGCTTCTTGTACAGATCTTTTCCCATCTTTATCCCAAATATGAGAAACTGCCACCGGTGATCCAGATCCTGCCGCTTCACCAGAACCCGTCCGCCTCACCGGATTACAACATGAATCTGGAAACCTTTCTCTGCACACTCCTTCCGATCCTGTCAGGTTTTGTGGGCTACCAGCCATATTATTACTATACTCAGACAGGCCGAGAGTTTTCCAGCTATGAACTGTTTCCTTTTTTCTTACTCACTGAAAAAAAACTGCTGCTGTTATCCTCGGATATGATGACCTGTATTTTTACTGAAAATCCGGAAGCGATCCACGCATATCAACAGGAATTCCAACGGGCTCTTGAGAATTCCAGCCAATTCTTCCTGCAGTCGGATTCTCCGGACAGGATCCTTAATATCTTTGGTTCTATCATGCAGACAAAGATCTCAACAAATTTTGCACTGGAATCTCATCCCTGCCTTGCACTGATGTCCTATGGTCCGGGCTTTATTCAGTCATTGTTTGATAACAGGGATATCGATCTTTCCGATCCGGTCTATACCCAGCTGGCAGCGGTTCTGAACCAGACTTCCTTTTCTTTTACAGAAGCTGCCTTTTCCTGCAATTATTTTACACTGAGCGGGATCCGAAAATTTGCCCGTACCGGACTCCTTGACGGACCTTATTCCTACCATCAGACCCCTCTTCCGAAAGAAGAACGAAAAAAAGCCCTCAAGCATCTTCTTGACACAGATATGGGACATGAAAAATGCAGGATCCTGAAGCCTTCCATACTTCCTGAAACCGGGATCCATCTGGAAGTTCTGTCTGACTATTCCGTTTTTCTCTGCTTTCTTTCCGAAAAAGATACTTTTCTCTGTATCTATCTGAAAGAGACCAGTATCGGACAGGCCCTGAATGATTACCTCTGTTCCCTGTCTGAGGAAGAATCCGTATATACAAAAAAAGAAGCCCGGCAGATCCTGCTGGGACTTCTTGAACAGCTTTAAGAGCCGGTACTTCTGTGATATTCTCTTGTGAGATCCTCCAGGATCCTGTCGGTTTCTCCGGATGCGATATGCTGCTCCGGGAGACCGGCAAAGCTTTTCAGAGCCTGGTCTGTTTCCTGCCTTACCATTTCATCTGTCTTCAGATCTTCCTGTCGTTTCCTGTATTCTTCTTCACTGTGAACACTGCGGTAGGCCAGAAGATAAACCTTCAGCGCTTTCTCTGAATGATTCTCCTTCCATGCTTTCCAAAAGCAATCCAGCGCTTTATCCATCTGGAACAGGTAACTGTATGCGCATCCCTGATTATGCAGGATCCTTTCACGCATCTCTCCGGTGATTTCTTTCCCGCCATGCTCCAGAAGCTTCTGATAAACACGGAGTGCATTCACATACATCCGATTCTCCATCAGCGCATCACCTTTGCGTTTCTCCCGTATTTCTTCAGGTTCACGTTTTCTGGCTTCAATGCGCCCGTTTAAGGTCTTAAGCTCTTCATAAGCCAGATAATTGATCTCTTTAAATATCGGATACAGTACTTCTTCAAGTCCGGCCTCTCTTCCAATATAAGGTTTCAGCTTGGCCGCAAGCTTCGGAAGCTCCAGTTCTTCCTCCAGCCAGGTACAGAGCTTACTGCTGATCAATGAGCTGTCCACAAGATAAAGATTGTTATAAAGATAATAGCAGAGTTCTTCTATAGAATAGATATTGGTACTGATATTTTCGATATAAAACGGCTTCTCTGCCTTTTTTACCTGACATAAAATATATCCGCTCATGCCTGCTTCCTTTCTTCCTGCTCATCCCATCGTACCAGTTCCCTCCAGATCTTCCCACTGGAAGGATACATTTCGCCAAAGCCCAGATCCTCTACTGTGATCTCACAGTCTCTCGGCGATACGTATTTCAGCGTGAGGGAAAGCCTTGAAGTCCGATTAGGCCGCTTTGGCAGACCCTCAAGTGCCATGGCCACACGTTTCTTCTCGGTTTCTTCCGGAATACTTACTACAAATACCAGTTCACTGGTATCATCCAGGATCAGCTCGCAGGATGCACTGCATTCATACCAGTTGCTGCCGCTTTCGATCAGCGGATAGTAAGCCGGAGAGCCCATCACCCGCATATCCATTCCTACGTCCGCAGTCACCAGCGAATCACTTAAATAGCGGTAACCTTTGAGTTTTTTATCCTCCAGCCTGTCCTTACCGGCTATGCAGGCTCCCTTTGCAAAAAGATTGTTTCCGTAAAAAACCTTCCGGCCCTGATGACACAGGAGCTTTACAGACTGCTGTGCCCACTGCTGGTCAAATCCTTCTCCCGTGATCTGCACACTGGAGAAGAGCTCTTTGCCGAGAGTCTTACTGATAAAACGGTAAAATTCCACATCACGGATCTCTTCTTCCGGTTCAAGCTTTGTACTGACCGGATCCTCCAATTTTACAAGCACCGGTCTGGAAGAGCCGTTGATGGTCAGCTTCCGGAAGGTTACCGTATCGCCTGCAAAGGCATACCAGCCTACACTTCGATTCCAGGTTTCCCGCTTCTGTCCCAGTGCATAATAATAAAAGCTCTCGCCATAGTCCATAAGCATATATTTCTCACGTGAAAAACCTGCAAGGCTGCAGGCCTTCTGATAATTCCGTACCTGAAGTGTACTAAGCTCCGGCGATGTGATACAAAGGCACCGGGTATTCTTTACGATATCCTGGATTCCCAGAAATTTCAGGATTCCCCTTAGAAAATGTGCCAGAAGCTCTGCCGGCTCTTTTTCCTCTCCTGCCACCTGGATCTTTTCTTCCTTCTGACAGATATCATAAATATTTCCGATCATGATCCCGCCCTTTTCCCTGGCAAAATACTCTGCTTCCAGGCCTACGCAGTAATCACCGTGATCGGTACGATAGCAGATACAGCCCGGAGCTTCGTACTGACTGGCTCCTACCTTCATGGAAAGAGAACGGGCTTCTTCTGCTTTTCTGTCATAATAACAGATCTGTGTGTATTCTTTTCCAATATCAATTCCTATGATCAAGTCACGAATTTCATTCATCTTTCCGGTTCCTTCTCTATGACAAACATTTCATTAACGTACTGTTCCTGCCGGAGATACTGTGCCAGCTTCTCCTTCACTTCCGTGTCTTTCTCCAGTTTCCTTGCACAGAGTATCTGATTGATCAGCTGATATTTGCTGGATGCCTGGTCATTACTCTGGCTCATGGTCAGTATTTTTTCTTCCGTTTTGTGTACACCGGTTTCATCTTCTGTCTGGAAATAATATCGCAGGGTCTCTCCATAAAACAATGTAAATGCTCTGGCAAAAATTCCCTCATAGACATTTTTGAGCGGTTCACTTTTATAGTCCGGTACAGTTCCAAGTCCTGTATCCAGGGAATAATACAGTGTGACCAAAGTCTCCGGTGAAGTATGATACTCTACAAAAGTCTTATCATCCAGCTGATACGGTCGCAGGATACTCTGATCCAGATTCCGGAAAAACTCAAATAGCATTCCTTCCTTTACACAGGAAGAGAGGATTTTTTCCTCCATTTCCAGATTTTCTTCATCAGCAGTTTTTTCTTCGGAAAGCAGTTTCAGAAGGGTCAGGTCACAGATCCGGTCTCCGGGCCACTCCTTTTCTCTGCGATTTTTCAGATACTCCTTAAGTCCAGGCATCTCCGGCATTTCTTTTACAAACATTCCGTAAGACATCAGAGTCAGATACGCACCGATCACACTCTCTTTTCCGGAATGGCGGATATATGCTTTCAGGATATCCGCACCCTCTGGCCGATAATCCCAATTAAACATCAGAAGAGAAAGGATCCTCTCCTCCAGATTATAGGTATCCATATCAAACCCACAGGCACTTTTCCAGATATCCAGAAGTTCCTCCACAGGTCCAAACCGGAATTTCATCAGATACATGAGGATCACTTCATCATAGATTCCCTGTCGGTATACATGAGAGGAAAGTGCGATCAGCTCTTCGTCTTCCGCACAGTCACAGCGGATGATCATACGGCTTACCAGCTTCAGAAGCGCACGCTCCTCTACTCCTTCAAATCCAAATGCTTCCACCACGCTCATAGCCTGCGGAAACAGTCCCCGCTGGATCAGGATCTCCAGAAGGGTTTTCCGGTCGACCATGGCATATTCCCGATAATCCATCATCTCCAGACAGGCATCCAGATCTTCTCCCTGCACGTGATCCCGATAATAATCCAGGATCTTTTTGCGGATCAGCCTCTTATATTCATCAGTAAACGCCGGTGAAAGGACCAGTTTCTGAAAAATTCCCAGATTCTTACGACTGATCTCCTGACCCTGACAGTAATACAAAAGCACAGCCGGTTCATCCGCCCCTTTTTCCAGCACTGCCGGAACCATCTCACGATCATCAAAAAGTGGTGTCAGATTATAATCTACCGTAGCAGCATAACGTCTCTGTTTTTCATCCTGAAATACAACGGCCGCATCTTCACTGCAGATCCTTGGGTAAGCGATCCCATGGATACACGGATAGATTTCTTCCTGTTTCATCTGTCTGTGACGGACGATCACACTGCGAACCTTCGGATCATCCGTATACAGTCGGCAGGTAAACATTCTGGAGGCGATCACCTGCGCTTTTTCGCTGTCCGATGGTTCCCGCATGAATTCCTGATAAACAGCAGCATAATTTTCATTCATCCGGCCTTCCCGTAACTTACGGAAAGCAAATTCCTCCATGCTTTCACGATAACTTTCGTATGTCTGTGGATCACGTTCCTTCCCTGCAATGATGCATGCATACAGATAGGCACGCTTGGAATCACCGAGAGTATTGTTGTTATAGGTAAAATACATCAAAAGCGGTTTCGGCAGGACTCTCCGATAAGAAGTATCCAGTGTTTCCACATAATATTCATACAGCCGTGTGATCCGGATCCCGCGGTCCACGGCAGCGGAAAACCACTGAAAAAATTCCGGTTTTCTTGGATTTCCCTTCATAATATATTTACAGATAGCTTCCACAGTATCATCCGACGGAAAGGCTTCACATCCCATGGCCATAGCACGGTACAGACTTTCGTTAAAAGCTTTCTCATAACCGGAAAGATATGCCAGGCGCATGACCAGCTCTTCCGTCAGCATCTGTTCTTTTCCTGCAAAAAGGAATACCTGGGCCCAGAACCCATTGATTCGATGCAGCAGAGACATATCTGCACAAATACGGTTCCATGCTTCCAGATACAGAAAAGGACTTGTACATCCCCGCTCAAAAAGTTCCTCCATCAGAAAGATCTTTTTTGACGGAGAAAGCGTATGATCCATTTCAAATACCAGTTTCAGAAGGATAAAGCTGTCTTCCTTCTGCATCTGGAAATTCTGTACCTTGCGGAGGGCCTGTTCCTTATCCCGGTACAGCCCGGTCTGTGTACACAGATACAGATAAATCCCTGCCAGTTCCAGTTCATTGTGATGAAAGGATTTATTCTGATAACGCTCAAGGATTTCTGAAGCCTGGTCATCTTCTCCTTCCAGATGAAGAAGATAGGCTTCCAGAAGCTGATATTCCGGATATTTCAGTCCGTTTTCGCCCATACGGTCAAGCTTCTCATGAGTAGAGGCTGTCCAGGCCTGAAAATCTGTTCTTTTACAGAGATATCCCAGGTATTCCTTCATCAGAGATATCCGGTACTGTTTTTCCAGAAGATCCAGGTTCACGGCACTCTCAGTTCCTCTGGATGCAAGAACGTGATATACCAGTTTCTGGTATGGGGTTTTTACAATGATCTCGCCGTACTGATTTCCTTTTCCCAGTTTTTCCTGGCGGATCACATAGTTTATTTCACAGGTACTTCCGATAAAATCCTCTTCTGTGACCACATGCTTGCCTGCCTCCAGAAAATCCCCGTTTACCTCAATATCTGCCCGCAGGTGTCCCCATCCGCTCCTGTGGATATAAAGGGATTCCTGAACAGATTCACTGACATCATAAAAACTCGCCTCTTCTCTGTTCAGACTCAATGTCACCTTTTCCTTGGCACCGGCTGCGATCAGAAATTCCTCCAGATGCTGATAGGTCACCGGCTGCTGTGACATTCCTGCATAAAGAGAACGGATCTTCTCACTCTGATCACTCAGAATCAGGAAAAAATGTCGTTCTGTAAAGATCCGGTAAGCCTCATGGAAATCTTCCTTTGCAATGTGCAGAAATTCTTCCAGAGAAGATACCTTTCTGCCTGCACTCTTCACCTCTTCCGTCTGTACCTGTACAGTGAACGGCAGCTTATATTCTCCGATACTGGTAGTAAAACACAGCCAGCCTTCAAAGCTCTCTCCCGGCCTCATTCCCTCTGCATCTACCCCATAAGGCATGCGCACTGTGGTTCCGGAAAAGCGGTCAAATCCGGGCACCAGTCTCCGGTCAGATGAAGTCACAAAGCCACTGATCCTGCGGTTGTCATCGGTACCGAAATAAATCTCATCCTTTGTAGTCTCTCCTGCCTTCAGCGTAGCGAAAATACGGTCCTGTGAAAACAGAAGCTCAGGCTGTTCATAAATAAATTTTCCGTTAAGAAGCTGTTCTATCCTCTTTTTCAAAATATATACTCCTCATCAATATACACTGATTGTTGTCACTCGTATTTTATGATTATACACCAGATCAGAATGTGGCGCAACAGGTGTTCGCCTCTGTCCTTTTTATAAAGTTTCTGTTGGAAAAGCACGAAAAGCACGTCCGGCTCATAAGCTATAAGGAAATCCCCTTTGAGGTGAACCCTTGAAAACCTTTCTGAAACCGCTTTCTTTTGCGGAAGAGCAGTTCTATCTTCTACAGCTCCAAAGGGGCGATCCGGAAGCAAAAAATATCCTTATCGAACACAATCTCCGCCTCGTAGCACATGTTGCAAAAAAATATCAGGGATGTGACGAGGATCAGGATGATCTGATCTCCATAGGCACCATAGGTCTGATCAAAGCCATTTCCACCTTTGATCCCAGCCGGACTTCCAAGCTTTCCACTTATGCTGCACGGTGCATTGACAATGAGCTTCTCATGATGTTCCGTGCCCGCAGGAAACGTTCCAGAGAAGTTTCTCTCTATGAACCCATCGGCACAGACCGGGAAGGCAACGAGATCAGCCTTCTCGATATCATTGAAAGTCCACCCGTTGATGTTGTGGATGATTGTTTCAAAAGGGACAGCATTTCCTATCTTCTCCGTTATATCCGGACAGTACTCTCCCCAAAGGAATACCAGGTGATCTGCTGCCGCTACGGTTTGAATGGTCAGGAGCCACTGACCCAGCGAGAGATTGCTGAAAATCTCTCCATCAGCCGCTCCTATGTATCCCGTATCGAAAAGAACGCTCTTCGAAAACTCCGTACTCTTTTTCCTGAAAATCAGTAAAGGGGAGAACGTTCTTTTCGTTCTCCCCTTTACTCTCTTATCCACCCTTTCGGATCATTCACCTCTTCGGAGAATATCAAATACCTCCGGCATCTCAGTCAGTTTCACATAGATCCTCTGCTGAGCATATGGTGCACTCTCCATAGCTTCGCCCTCTTCATTATAAATGGCTTCCACTGTGACCGGAATATTCCTTCCGTCCGGTTTCATGATCTCGATGGTCTCTCCTACAGAAAACTTGTTTCTCTGTGTCAGTCTTGCCAGACCTCTCTCATCGATCTCTTCTGCAAATCCAAGATATGTGTATTCTCTTACATATGTGTTGCTGTCATAGATCTGGGTATTCTCATCCGGCTTTCCGTAAAAAAATCCGGTGGTAAACTGACGGTAGGTACAGTTTGAGATCTGCTCCTGATACCACGGCATATTTGCATGATATTTTTCCGGACTTTCCATACAGTCGTCAATGGCTTTGCGGTAGGTTCTTGCCACTGTTGCCACATAAAGAGCTGTTTTCATACGTCCTTCGATCTTCAGGCTGTCAATACCGCTTGTAAGGATATCTTCCATATGTTCTACCATACAGAGATCCTTGGAATTAAAAATAAAAGTTCCTCTCTCATTTTCAAATACCGGCATGTATTCTCCCGGACGCTTCTCCTCCACAACAGAATATTTCCATCTGCAGGGATGGGTACAGGCTCCCTGATTGGCATCTCTTCCTGCCATAAAGTTACTGAGAAGACATCTTCCGGAATAGGAAATGCACATGGCGCCGTGGATAAACGTTTCAATCTCCATATCCTCCGGAATATGTGCCCGGATCTCCCGGATCTCTTCCAGAGAAAGCTCTCTTGCACTTACCACACGTTTGGCACCAAGGTTATACCAGAAACGGTAAGTCTCATAATTGGTATTATTTGCCTGTGTACTGATGTGACGCTCGATCTCCGGGCAGATTTCCTTTGCATACATAAAGATTCCCGGATCTGCGATGATCAGTGCGTCCGGTCCGATCTCCTTCAGTTCCTGAAGATATTCTCTTACGCCCTCAAGATCACGGTTATGCGCCAGGATGTTTACTGTCACATAAACCTTTACGCCATGGGAATGGGCAAATGCGATTCCCTCACACATATCTTCTTTTGAAAAATTCTTAGCCTTTGCGCGAAGTCCAAAAGCTTCTCCGCCGATGTAAACAGCATCTGCACCATATATGACGGCAACCTTTAAAACCTCAAGGCTGCTCGCCGGAACCAATAGTTCTGGTCGTTTCATAAGCCTGTTCTCCTGTTTTTACACTTACAGCCGCTCCGTCTCCAAGAGGAAGCACCGATGTACGAAGCACCGGACTGTGAGTCAGCTGCCAGAGATATTCTCTCATTCTTTTATAGATTGTACGGTTACGCCGTTCCACAAGATAATGAGATTCAATAATATCCCCTTCCTGCAGCACGTTGTCAGATACCAGTACGCTTCCCTCTTTCATCAGTCTCAGCACGTCAGGAAGCCAGTGGATATACTGGCCCTTGGCTGCATCCATGAAGATCATATCAAAGGTTCCGGTAAGATTCTTCAGGATCTCTCCGGCATCTCCCTCCAGAAGCGTGATCTGTGACTCTCTTCCTGCGCGCCTGAAATTATCCTTTGCGACAGGAATTCTTTTTTCATAATTCTCTATGGTAACAATTTCCATATCTTCCGGCCCATACTCACACATAAGAAGTGTGGAGAAGCCTACGGCAGTCCCCACCTCCAAAATGCGCTTCGGTTGTTTCAGTGCCAGAAGCATCCTCATAAAGCTCTGCATATCTCTCCGGATGATCGGCACCCGGTCTGCAAGTGCCTTTGTCTCCAACTCCTGCAGAAATGGAGTATTCCCCATATCCAGTGAATTGATATAGGTCTGCATGCGTTCTTCTACGATCACTGGCTGTTCGATCCTTCCTTGCTCTCTTCTCCTGACAGCACTGCCATGATCCTGGTCGGTGTATAGGCTGTACTGAGAAGGTATGTACCGGCTTTGATCTGTCCGTGATATGCGGACATTCTTTCCTGTATGGTAAATGCAAGCGCATCCTTGACAAGGCCCTTCTGCTCCAGTGTCTTGCCTACTTTATATGCAGAGGCACCTTCTTTTATGACTACCGTGACCTGCTGTCCCTCTCCCGGGCTCATAGCCTGCTGGTTAAACACATCGTAGCCAAACTGATATGCTGATTTTCCAACCCAGATCAGAAATACGATAATAAAGATATATACAGCGGTTTTAAATACCCCTCCAGCCAGAAAAACGCCGGCCCTGCCAACCTTGTCTCTTGTGTCTGCCATAGTCTTTCCTCCTATAAGTCAGGAATCTGTATGTCGATCCCGTCCACCAGCGTCCTGCATATCCGCTGCATCAGTTTGCA
Source organism: Ruminococcus sp. AM26-12LB (assembly GCF_003480785.1). Classification (NCBI taxonomy): domain Bacteria; kingdom Bacillati; phylum Bacillota; class Clostridia; order Eubacteriales; family Oscillospiraceae; genus Ruminococcus; species Ruminococcus sp. AM26-12LB. The sequence goes on from NZ_QUJX01000004.1 coordinate 32,514, forward strand.
CAGCGCAAGCTCAGCGTCGAGATAGGCATTTACTTTCAGGTTCTGTCTCAGACTTGCAGACTCCTGATTGAGCTGTTCCGCAATATGGAACAGCTCATCCTTGTCTGAATGGTTCTGCAGTCTGAAATTATCTCCACGGAATCTCATCACTCTGGCTTTCAGCTCAGGATCCGCTTCAAGCTGGGCTGCCTGTTTCTGATATTCCTGATATTCATCGCTTCTGTGCACAGCATCGAGAAGCTTCTCGATCTCCATGCTGATCTCATCCATGAACCTACGCCTCCATAATGATAGGCAGGATCATAGGATTTCTCTTGGTCCGTTTCCACAGATACTCTCCAAGGGCATCCTTGACCTCGGTTTTGATCTTGCCCCAGTCCGTGATATTGTTCTCCAGGCAGGAATCCAGTGCAGTTTCCACAACCTGTCTGGCATGCTCCATAAGATCCTCAGATTCTCTTACATACACAAAACCTCTGGAAACGATATCCGGACCTGCGAGAACTACATTACTGTGGCGCTCCAGTGTCATAACTACGATCATGATTCCATCTTCAGACAGATGCTGACGGTCACGGAGTACGATATTTCCCACATCGCCAACGCCAAGTCCGTCTACGAAGATCGCGCCTGTATGAACGCTTCCTGTCACCTTGGCATCCTGTCCGTCCAACTCCAGAACATTTCCGGAAGAAAGGATAAAAATATTCTCCTTCGGGATTCCCAGATCTTCCACAATGTGTTTCTGTGCAGTCAGATGACGGTACTCACCATGGATCGGAATGGCATATTTCGGTTTTACGAGGGAGTAGATCAGCTTGATCTCCTCCTGGCAGGCATGTCCGGAAACATGGACATCCTGGAAAATAACCTTGGCTCCCTTCATAGACAGTTCGTTGATGACCTTGGAAACTGCCTTTTCATTTCCGGGGATCGGATTGGAGCTGAAAATGATGGTATCGTTAGGCTTGATCGTGATCTTCTTATGGATATTGGCTGCCATACGGGAAAGTGCCGCCATGGACTCACCCTGGCTTCCGGTTGTGATCAGAACCACCTTATCGTCCGGATAATTCTTCACCTGATCGATCTCGATCAGTGTGTTCTCCGGGATCTGCAGATAGCCAAGCTCTGACGCTACGGAAATAACATTGACCATACTGCGGCCTTCCACAGCAACCTTTCTTCCGAACCGGTATGCAGTGTTAATGATCTGCTGCACACGATCCACGTTGGATGCAAAGGTTGCAATGATGATCCTGGATGTCCGGTACTCATTAAAAAGATTATCAAATACATGTCCCACTGTACGCTCGGACATTGTAAATCCCGGTCTCTCTGCATTGGTACTCTCACACATCAGTGCAAGCACACCCTTCTTGCCGATCTCTGCAAAACGCTGCAGATCGATGGCATCTCCAAATACCGGTGTATAATCAACTTTAAAGTCTCCTGTGTGTATCACGATTCCCACCGGTGAATAAATAGCAAGTGCGGATGCATCCTGGATACTGTGATTCGTTTTGATAAATTCCACAGCGAAATCCCCAAGATTGATCACCTGCCCGTGTTTTACCTCTTTCAATTTGGTAGAACGCACAAGGTTATGCTCTTTCAGTTTGTTGCGGATCAGTCCCAGTGTCAGCTTGGTAGCATAGATCGGAACATTGATCTCTTTCAACACATACGGAAGGGCTCCGATATGATCCTCATGTCCGTGAGTGATCACAAATCCCTTCACCTTGGAAATATTTTCCTTAAGGTATGTTACATCCGGAATGACCAGATCGATTCCCAACATATCGTCCTCAGGGAAAGAAAGGCCACAGTCTACAACTACAATACTGTCGCCATACTCAAAAGCGGTAATGTTCATTCCGATCTGCTCCAGACCGCCAAGTGGTATGATCTTAAGCTTGGATGTTGTTCTGCGGCCGGTTTTCCGACCGGATGGCCTGCCGCCGGTCTTTGCCGGTTTCTGTGTGTTTCTGCTGTTTTTTACAGCGCCACCGGCTGCTGTTTTCTTTGCTGTTGGCCGGAAAGGCTTATCCTGACGGTTTTTGCTGCCACCACGATACTGTCTTGTTCTTGATCCGGCATTCTTTTGTCTTGCTGCGGTTCTTCTGGCACCGCCTGCAGAAGCTTGTACTCTGCTCTCCGCATTTTTGTTGTCATCGTTGTTCTCGCTTTTCAAAAATCGCTCCTCCATTCAAAATTCACGTCATCCAGCATCTGCTGAAAAACTGCATATACAGCCTGAAGTTCGTCATCATCCTCGACCATCTCATAACAGGCTTCTGTACTTCCCGGAGCTGAAATATCCTTCAGAATATATGCGTCTGCTTCCTCATCCTGTGAATCGGACACCAAAAGATAAGTCACACCCGCAATATTGGTCTGCTCCTCTACGTAAAACTCAGCAGCTGTGCCGTCGTCTGACTGAAATATTATTTTTTCCATATTTAATTCTTCCTTATCCGTTCTTGTCAAGCGGATATTCGCAATCCGCATTTGCTACCTGATCCGCTCAAAATATCTATCTGCGTTTCCGATCATTCTTCCACGCCTTCCTGCTGCTCTCTTCTGTGTGCGGCAGCATCCAGATATCCCTGCAGGATAAAAACTGCCGCTACCTGATCCAGATACTGTTTGCGGTCTTCCTTATGCACACCGGTCTCCTCCAGAGTACGGTCTGCCGCCATGGTAGTCAGTCTCTCATCCCACATAACAACTGGCAGACCCGTACGTTTCTCCAGCATTTCCTTAAACTCCAGAGATTTCTCGGCCCGCTCTCCTACTGTATTGTTCATGTTTTTCGGGTATCCCAGAACGATCTCCGTAACCTGATACTCCGAAATGATCTCTTCAATACGTGCCAGAGTACGACGAAGCTTGTTTTCCTGCTTGCGCCATACGGTTTCCACACCTTGGGCTGTCAGACCAAGGGGATCGCTCACTGCAACCCCAACGGTCTTCGAGCCATAGTCCAGTCCCAGTACTCTCATATTACCGTTCCCAGGACTTATTCTTGATATACTCGGTAAGAAGCTCTTCTACCAGTTCATCACGTTCCACCTTCATGATCATGCTTCTCGCACCCTTGTGGCTTGTGATGTAGGTCGGGTCTCCGGACATAATATATCCTACGATCTGATTCACCGGATTGTAGCCCTTCTCATCCATTGCATTGTACACCAGATCCAGGACTTCTTTTACCTGAAGCTCCTGATCCGGTTTTGTTCTGAAATACTGTGTATTTCCCAGATTATTCTCTGCCATTGTCTCTCACGTCCTTAAAATATATTCTTTTTTATTTTAATATAAATTTACATAAATTACAATCTTAAATTTAACGAGGATTGCGGATACAAACTGTCAACGTTACTGTTCATTCCGTTCTCAGTAACACGCTTCGCAAAATATTACCAGTGAACAAACAACCTTTCAACATACGATCCCGTTCTTCACTCCACGGCTTCACCGGTCATGATATGCTCTTCAAGAAAACCTTCTGCCTTTACGATTACGATATCATTTACGCCATAAGCTTCCGATTTCGGTACAGCAGTTTTTATATACTCCCGGCTGTGTCCCAGATACCAGGTCCGTCCATCCTTTGTATACTCTTCCTCGATCAGTACCTCCAGGTTTTTACCAAGCATGGATTTCTCATAATCCCCTGCATGACGATGATGCAGCTCGATCATCTTCTCACTGCGGAAGGATTTCTCCGCCTCTGTCAGCTGTCCGTCCATAGCAGCCGCCTTTGTTCCCTGTCTTCTGGAATATTTGAAGATATGAGTCTCGTAAAAACGGATGCTGTCCACAAAATCATAGGATTTCCGGAATTCTTCCTCCGATTCCTGCGGAAAGCCTACGATCACATCCGTTGTCAGTGCCGGATTTCCATACACTTCTCTTAAAAGCTCACAGCGTTCTCTGTATTCCCCGCTTCTGTATCTGCGGTTCATCCTCTCCAGGGTCTCATCACAGCCGCTCTGCAGAGAAAGATGGAAATGCGGGCATACCTTCGGCAGCGCCGCGATCCCTTCCGCAAATTCTCTTGTAACGATTCCCGGTTCCAGCGATCCCAGACGGATACGCCTGATTCCTTCGATCTCATGCACAGCACGGATCAGAGAAAGCAGCGTCTCTTTTTTCTCCTCCGGGAAATCCACTCCATAGGAGCTTAAATGGATTCCTGTAAGGACCACTTCCTTATACCCTTTTTCCGCAAGTGCACGGACCTCCTTCAGCACACTTTCAATATTTCGGCTTCTGACACGGCCTCTTGCATAGGGAATGATACAGTACGTACAGAACTGATTGCATCCGTCCTGAACCTTGATATATGCCCTTACATGTTCTGCTGTATGATCAATGGAAAGTTCCTCATACTCTTTTGTCTGATTGATCTTGATCACATGGGAACCATGGCCCGGTTTGTTTTCCGCATATTCGGCCAGTGCCTCCACAATATTGATCTTCTGGTTATTTCCCAGAACAAGATCAATGGCTTCGTCTTTTTCCAGTTTCTCGCCACCGGTCTGTACATAACAGCCCGTTGCCACCACGATCGCTTCCGGATTCATTTTTTTTGCTTTGTGGAGCATCTGTCTTGATTTTCTGTCTGCAATATTGGTTACTGTGCAGGTATTGATCACATAAATATCCGCTCCCGGCTCAAAAGGCACGATCTCATATCCCGCCTCCTCCAGAAGCTGCTGCATGGCCTCGATCTCATAGGCATTTACTTTGCAGCCCAGGTTGTGTAATGCAACTTTATTTCCCATTTTTCCTCACTTTTTTTACACTTTAACTAATTATTAAAACAATTTTTATCTCTTTTCACCTTGACTTTTTGGGTACTGACAGGTAAGATGAAAGCTGTAAAACAACAAAAATTTATCAAGGGAGGTTATTATAATGAAAACAGCTAAAATCTCACTGAATTCCATCGATAAGGTGAAAGCATTCGTAAACGAGATCAGCAAATTCGACTGCGATTTTGATTTAGTATCCGGAAGATATGTGATCGATGCAAAATCCATCATGGGTATCTTCAGCCTGGATCTTTCCAAGCCGATCGACCTCAACATCCATGCAGATGGCGCTGCTCTGGATAACGTAATGCAGATTATTTCCAAATATACAATCGACTAATCTATACTGTATATTTGAGAGGAACTGTATCGGATACAGTTCCTCTTTTTTCATGCTTTCAGAATCCTTCTGTTCTCAATGAACTCCCTTTTCCTGATATATCGGTAATTCCAGGGAACCTCTGCAGCGAGGTTCCCTGTTTGTTTTTTCTTATCTAAAAACGGATTACTGAATTTCAATGATCTCTGTGGTATTCAGAGCCGTTTCCATAAGCTCATCGATTTTCTCAGAAAGCTTCTGCTCAGAACGGCGGATCACCTTAAGATTCGGCTTTGTTACAGGATGTTTCGCTACAAAGATGGTACAGCAATCCTCAAACGGCTGAATAGAAGTCTCAAAGGTATCGATCTTTCTGGAAATACGGACGATCTCCTCTTTATCAAAGCCGATCACCGGACGATATACCGGAAGTGTGCAGACCTCATTTGTAGAAGCAAGGCTCTGTAAGGTCTGGCTTGCAACCTGTCCGATGCTCTCACCTGTGATAAGTCCGAGACAACGGTCTTTTTTAGCGAAATGCTCGGCAATACGCATCATATATCTTCTCATGATAATAGTAAGCTCATCATGAGGACACTGATCATAAATATAAAGCTGTATATCTGTAAAGTTAACTACATGGAGACGGATCGGTCCGCTGTATTTGGCTACCAGGCGGGCAAGATCCACTACCTTCTGTTTTGCGCGCTCACTGGTGTAGGGCGGTGCATGGAAATATACCGCATCGATCTTGACACCACGTTTTGCGATCATATAGCCGGCAACCGGACTGTCGATCCCACCGGAAAGAAGAAGCATGGCTTTTCCGTTTGTTCCGATGGGCATTCCGCCTGCGCCCGGAATGGTCTGGGAATATACGTAAATCTTGTCACGGATCTCAACAGAAAGATCCAGCTCCGGATGATGAACATCTACACTTGCCTCCGGGAACGCATCCAGGATACGTCCGCCAAGCTCAGCGCTGACTTCCATGGAGCTGATCGGATAGGATTTCTTTGCGCGGCGTGTCCAGACCTTGAAGCTTCCGTTAAAGTCCGGATGCCACTGCTTCATATAACCCACAACATCTTCGGCAAGCTTCTCAAAGCCCTGTTCTTCATAGATCATAACCGGGCAGATGCCTACAATACCGAATACATGCTGCAGCGCATCTACAGCCTCATCGTAATCATAATTCTCCGGGCAGAATACATAAACTCTTCCCTGCTCTTTTTTTACTTCAAAATCTCCCTCGATCTTGGAGAGTGCGATCTCCATCTGATGTACGAGAGCATCTTCAAAACGATAGCGGTTTTTTCCCTTAAGGGCAATTTCCGCATATTTGATCAGAAATGCATGTACTAACATAAAAATCCCTTTCTTCTGTATTCTCTATCGACGTGCATACCTGCGCAGCATCGGAATTGTTTTTCCCAGTGCTTCCAGGCAGTAATCTACCTCTTCAAAGGTATTTTCCTCACAGAAACTGATGCGGACGGTACTCTCCACATCCGCTCTTGAAAGTCCCATAGCTGTCAGTGTTGCACTTGGTTTTCTCTTATGACTGGAGCATGCACTTCCTGCGGAAATATATACTCCGAATTCTTCCAGCGTATGGAGAAGAACCTCACTCCGTACTCCGTGGAAGGTTACACTCATGATGTGTGGCGCTCCCTCCATTAACGGCATTCCGTTGACAGTGATATCGCCAAGCTTTGAAAGTCCCTCTGCCATCCGTTCTTTCAGGTCATAAAGGTGCTGCATTTTTTTATCAAAATCCGTATATACCATCTCTGCGGCAACGCCAAGGCCTGCGATTCCCGGCACATTGTCTGTTCCGGAACGCATACCGTTCTGCTGTCCGCCGCCAAGGATCTGCGGCTGTACTCTTACTTTTTCGTTAATATAGAGAAAGCCTACGCCCTTTGGTCCATGGATCTTGTGGCTGCTCACGGAAAGAAGATCGATCCCCAGCTTTTTCGGATAGATACGATACTTTCCGAATGCCTGGATGGCATCTACATGAAAAAGTGCTTTCGGACTTTTTTCATGGACAAGCTTTCCGATCTCTTCTACCGGCATCACGGCTCCCACCTCATTGTTCACGTACATCACAGACACCAGAATGGTATCCGGACGAAGAGCCGCTTCCAGTGCATCCAGCTTTACAACGCCCTGATGATCAACAGGAAGAATAGTCACCTCATAGCCCTGTTCCTTCAGATAAGCAAAAGGCTGGGCCACTGCTGCATGCTCTACTGCAGTTGTGATGATATGGTTTCCCATACGCTTATTGGCTTCCACACCACCGATGATAGCAAGGTTATCCGATTCTGTTCCACCGGAGGTAAAAAGAATCTCTTTTTCATTCACTTTCAGTAATTTTGCAAGGGTCTGGGCACTTCTGCGGACATAATTCTCCGCTTCCATTCCCTTTTTATGCATGGCAGAAGGATTTCCGAAATCTTCTGTCATGGTTTTGCAGACAATATCCTTTACTTCATCGAAGCATCTCGTTGTCGCGGAATTGTCAAAATATGCTTCCATAGTTTATTCATCCTCCAGTTGAAACATCAGAACAGAAAGTACTGCAAGTCCCGCAGTTTCTGTCCGTAAGATCCGGTGTCCCAGGGTGATGGGTTTCGCACCGGCTTCCATGGCATCTGCCACTTCCTGCTCTTCAAAACCACCCTCAGGGCCGATAAAGACACCTATGCTTTTTCCCGGTTCGATCGACCGGATCAGTTCTTTCGTCTCTTTCATTCCCTTTGCAAGCTCATAAGGGATCAATAGAACGTCCAGTTCTTTTGCATAGACAAGGGCTTCTTTAAAGGTCATCACAGAATGTACCTCCGGCACCAGCATACGCTTGGACTGTTTTGCCGCACTTTCTGCGATCTGCTGCCAGCGGGATACTTTTTTTTCTGCTTTCTTATTGTCCAGTTTTACCACACAACGTCTGGTTGAAACCGGAACTACGGAATATGCTCCAAGCTCTACTGCCTTCTGGATGATCAGCTCCATCTTATCAGCCTTCGGCAGTCCCTGAAAAAGATAAATACGGTTCTGCAGCTCATAATCCGGCTCCTGTACATAGAGGATATGAAGTAGGACTTCATCCTCCCCCGCGTTTTCGATCACACAGTGATATTCTTTTTCCTTATCGCTGATCCAGAGCTCCTCGTCTTTTTTCATGCGGAGTACATTGACAATATGATTGACATCATTTCCTGTGATACGGATCTCATGTCTGTCCCTGTCGATCTGATGAGGTTCCACAAAAAATCGCTGCATGAGATCAGTCCTTTCTTGCTGTCACAGATACCCACTCGCCCTGATGAGTCACCTCAATAAGCGTCAGTCCGGCGTCTTTTACAGCCTTCACTACGACATCCTCCTTTACATCCAAGATGCCTGATGTAATGTAGTAAGCGCCTTTTTTCATCTGTGCAACGATCACCGGAGTCAGCGGTACCAGAACATCTGCCAGGATATTTGCAGTTACGATATCATATTTCTCATATCCGACCTGTTCCTGAACTTCTTTGTCATCGATGATGTTTCCGATCATCATGTCAAAGGATTTCTCCTCGATCTGGTTGGCCTCCTTGTTCTCAGATACTGCCGGAACTGCACAGGGATCAAGATCTGTACCAACCACATGACCTGCACCAAGCTTCAGTGCAACGATTCCCAGAATTCCACTTCCGGTTCCCACATCAAGGATCTCCATTCCCGGCTTCACAAATTTCTTCAGCTGACGGATCACAAGCTGTGTGGTCTCATGCATTCCTGTACCAAAGGCAGTTCCCGGATCAATGTGGAGGATCATCTTGTCCTTATCTTCTGCCTTCACTTCTTCCCAGGACGGTACGATCAGAATGTCGTCTACATAGAACTGATGGAAGTACTGTTTCCAGTTATTGATCCAGTCCTTGTCCTCTGTCTGGGATTCTGTGATGGTTGCCTCTCCGATATCCACAAAGCTTCTCAGATCCTCCAGTGCAGCCTTCACATCTTTCAGGATTGCCTCGGTATCCGCATCCTCTTCCAGATAGAAGTTCAGATATGCGATCCCGTCATCTGCTGGTCCTTCCGGCATAATATCCACAAACATCTGTGCCTTATCCTCATCGGTCAGCGGCTGCTTGTCCTGGATCTCCACACCTTCAATTCCCACCTCGGCAAGTGTACAGATCACAATATCCTCTGCCTCTGTTTTTGTCTTAAGTGTAAAACGGTTCCATTTCATCTTTTATATCTCCTTATGCTGTATACACATTTACGGATTTTCATTCCAGTCTGTCGCCTGTTTTCTATTGTCCCGAAAACGGGCACTTCTTTTAATATACACGAATACAGAAAAAAAAGAAAGAGGCATTTTGTGCCTCTTTCCTGTTTTCACTTTATTTATTCCTCAAACATTTCCTTAACTTTCTCACGGAAACCTTTTTTCTTCTTTTCGTTTTTTTCGGAAGTCTCGGATGTGCTGTCCTCTGACGGACGGTTTCCACATGCCGCATCAAAAGCTTCCAGAGCTTTCTTTGCTTCCTCATTGAGATTTGTCGGAGTCTGGACTACCAGGGTTACATAGTGGTCACCACGAACATTCTTGTTACGTAATGACGGAACACCTTTGCCCTTCAGGCGGATTCTTGTATCTGTCTGTGTTCCCGGTTTCACCTCATAGGAAACCTCACCGTCAACGGTATTAATACGCATCTCACCGCCGAGTGCAGCCTGTGCAAATGTGATCGGAGCTGTTGAAAAGATATTCATATCCTGTCTCTGGAAGATCGGATGACGGGCTACATTTACCTCAACCAGCAGATCTCCTCTCGGACCGCCGTTGGTTCCCGGCTCACCTTTTTCACGGATACGGATGCACTGACCATTGTCGATACCGGCCGGTACAGATACCTGGATCTTCTTTCTGGAAGAGGTATATCCGGTTCCACGGCAGGCACTGCATTTATCCTTGATCACCTTACCGGTTCCATTACAGTCCGGACAGGTCTGAACATTACGTACCATACCAAACATGGACTGCTGAGTGTAAACGATCTGACCCTGGCCTTTACATTTCGGACATGTGACCGGTGATGTTCCAGGTTTCGCTCCGGTTCCGTGACATGTGGTACACTCATCTTTAAGAACGATCTCCAGCTCTTTCTCGCATCCGAAAACCGCTTCCTCAAAAGTAATGTTCACACGTGCACGAAGGTTGGCGCCCTTCATCGGTCCGTTGTTGGCCCGTCTGGCTCTGCCTCCGCCGCCGAACAGGTCTCCGAAGATATCTCCGAAGATGTCTCCCATATCTGCGCCGTTGAAGTCAAATCCGCCAAAGCCGCCGGCTCCGCCTCCACCGCCGTTTTCAAATGCCGCATGACCAAACTGATCATACTGTCTTCTCTTGTCGGCATCACTTAAAACGGAGTAAGCCTCTGTCGCCTCTTTGAATTTCGCTTCAGCCTCTTTATCACCCGGATTTACATCCGGGTGATATTTCTTGGCCAGCTTACGATATGCTTTTTTTAATGTTGCGTCATCGGCGTTTTTATCCACACCTAAGACTTCATAATAATCTCTTTTATCAGCCATTGTAATTATTTCCTACTTGTCTTAGACTTCCTTGTAATCAGCATCTACAACATCATCGCCGTATCCTGCTTCATTTCCGCCCTGAGCACCAGAGTTTCCGCCCATGTTGCCCATATCCGGTCCAGGACCAGCCTGACCCTGAGCTCCCTGAGTCTGCTCATACATCTTGGAGAACAGCTTCTGAGCGCTCTCCATCATCTTCTCCTGTGCAGCTTTGATGTCTGCAACCTGAGAATCAGTAAGCTCCTGTGCATTTGCTGTCTGTGCAAGAAGATCCTTCAGTGCATTGAGGTCAGCCTCAACACTTGCTTTATCGTTTGCGTCAAGCTTGTCGCCAGCTTCTTTCAGTGCATTCTCAACCTGGAATACCATGGAGTCTGCATTGTTTCTTGTGTCGATAGCCTCTTTACGTTTCTTATCCTGAGCCTCGAACTCAGCTGCTTCTTTGACAGCTTTGTCGATATCGGAATCGGACATGTTAGAACCAGCTGTGATCGTGATGTGCTGCTCCTTACCTGTTCCAAGATCCTTAGCAGATACATTAACGATACCGTTGGCATCGATGTCAAATGTTACCTCGATCTGCGGAACACCACGACGTGCTGGCGGGATTCCATCCAGACGGAACTGGCCGAGGGATTTGTTATCCTTTGCGAACTGACGCTCACCCTGTACAACGTTGATATCTACAGCTGTCTGGTTGTCTGCTGCTGTGGAGAAGATCTGGCTCTTCTTTGTAGGAATTGTAGTATTTCTCTCGATCAGACGAGTTGCGATACCACCCATTGTCTCAATGGACAGAGACAGCGGAGTAACATCCAGAAGAAGGATATCACCGGCACCTGCATCACCTGCAAGTTTACCACCCTGTACGGAAGCACCAAGTGCAACACACTCATCCGGGTTCAGGTTCTTGCTTGGCTCTTTGCCAGTTAACTGTCTTACCTTATCCTGTACAGCCGGGATACGGGAAGAACCACCAACCAGAAGTACCTGGCCAAGCTCGGAAGCTGTGATACCTGCATCAGACAGTGCACGACGAACCGGCTCAGCAGTCATCTCTACAAGGTCATGTGTCAGCTCATCAAATTTAGCTCTTGTAAGGTTCATATCGAAATGCTTCGGTCCCTCAGCTGTAGCTGTGATGAACGGAAGGTTGATGTTTGTTGTTGTTGCGGAAGAAAGCTCTTTCTTAGCTTTCTCAGCTGCCTCTTTCAGTCTCTGAAGAGCCATCTTATCGTTGCTAAGATCTACGCCCTCTGTTCTCTTGAACTCGGAAAGCATGTAATCTGTAACTTTCTTATCAAAGTCATCTCCACCAAGACGGTTATTACCAGCTGTGGAAAGAACCTCGATAACGCCATCACCGATCTCGATCACAGATACATCAAATGTACCACCGCCAAGGTCGTATACCATGATCTTCTGCTCTTTCTCATTGTCAAGACCATATGCAAGAGCTGCTGCTGTAGGCTCGTTGATGATACGTTTTACATCAAGACCTGCGATCTTACCTGCATCTTTGGTAGCCTGACGCTGAGCATCGTTGAAGTAAGCCGGAACTGTGATAACTGCCTCTGTTACTTTCTCACCAAGATATGCCTCTGCATCCTTTTTCAGTTTCTGAAGGATCATTGCGGAGATCTCCTGTGGAGAATATTTCTTGTCATCGATGGTTACACGGTAATCGGTACCCATCTCTCTTTTGATAGAGGAGATCGTTCTGTCTGCATTTGTAACTGCCTGACGTTTTGCAGGCTCACCTACCAGACGCTCTCCTGTTTTTGTGAATGCTACAACGGATGGTGTTGTTCTTGCGCCTTCTGTATTTGCGATAACTGTCGGCTGTCCACCTTCCATTACGGCTACACAGCTGTTTGTTGTACCTAAGTCAATACCAATAATCTTTCCCATGATTTTTTCCTCCTGTTTTAGTCTGTATCTGTTAAAATAAAGTTTGTTGTCAGTTAGTTCGCAACCTTTACCATACTGTGGCGTACTACGAAATCCTTGTAGGTGTAACCCTTCTGGAATTCTTCCACCACGATGTTCTCTCCAACCTCTTCATCCTCCACATGCATCACTGCATTATGGAAATCCGGGTTGAATTCCTTTCCCACTGCTTCGATCGGCTTCACACCAAGCTCATCCAGTGTTGTGGTAAGCTGCTTGTAGATCATTTTCATTCCATCTGCAAAAGCATCGCCTTCCTGTGCCTGTGCAAGACCTCTTTCGAAGTTATCCACAACCGGCAGGATCTTTTCAACGATCTCTTTTGCTCCGATGATGTACATGCTGGATTTTTCTTTTTCCGTTCTTTTACGGAAATTATCAAATTCAGCCATGGTACGCTTCAGGCGATCGGTAAGTTCCTCCACCTTCTGCTCAGATTTATCTTTTTTCTTCTTTCCGAAGAAGGAAGTTTTTGATTTTTCTTCTTTTTTATCCTCTGAGGCAGCTTCTTCGCCTGGAGTATTGTTTTCTTCCTCCGGCAGATCTTCTCCCTCCGGTGTCAGGTTTTCTTCTTCCTGATCTCCGTCAGTTACGGGGATTTCCTTCTCCGCTTCCTGCTCTTCGGATGTTTTCTTTGTTTCCTCCGACACTTTTTTTCTACCGCCTTTCTAAGTTTTCTTCTTTTTCAAAACGTCATCCAGATGATTCTTCAGTTCCTTCAGACTGTCCACTACATTCTCATAATCCATTCGTTTGGGACCGATGATCCCGATGGTTCCGTACATTCCGTCTCCCAGTTCATATCTGGCAGTTACAATGCTGCAGTCCTTCATGGTCTGGATCGGCATCTCATCACCGATGTAAACCTGGATTCCTGTATTCTCTCCATCTGACATCTGTTCTTTTACAAGATCGGCAAGTTCATGCTTCTCCTCAAATGCGGAGATCAGCTCCGTTGCCTTCTCTTTATCGGCAAGCTCCGGATACTTGAAGATGTTCGTTGCACCTGAAGTATAGATCTCCATATCTTCCTCTTCCACATGAATGGTGGCTGCCACTGCATCCAGAACCGTTGCCACCACACCGCTGTGGCTGCCTGCCTGTTCCTTCAGTCTGGCGATCATCCCAAGGTTGATATCCTGGATTGGAATCCCATTGAGATTGGTGTTAAGAAGAAGATTCAGTTTTAGGATCGTCTGGTCGTCCATTTCCTCATCCAGATTGATGATCTGGTTCCGGACTGTGTTGTTGTCACTGACAACCACTGCCACAAGCTGAAGCTCGCTCATCCTCGACAGCTGGATGAACTTGACCTTGTTGCCGCTGTACTGCGGAACGGAAACCATGGTAGCATAGTTGGTATTGGAAGCAAGAACCTTCGCAACCTTCTTAAGCACCTTATCCATCTTATCTGTCTTCTCAATGATCAGATCTCGCAGCTCTGCGACCTCCGCTTCCTTCTCCTTCATCAGCTCATTGACGTAAAGTCTGTAGCCCTTATCTGAAGGAATCCTTCCTGCTGAGGTATGAGGCTGGACGATATAGCCCATATCTGTCAGGTCTGACATTTCATTTCGGATCGTTGCGGAACTTACATTGAGATCCGCATACTTGGAAATGGTCCTGGAACCAACCGGTTCTCCGGTCTCCATATAGGTCTTGATGATTGCTTTTAAGATTTTTTGCTTGCGCTCATTCAATACCTCTTCCATGAAGCCATCTCCTTTCCTTTTTATTCTTCCTGACGGATGTTGATTCTTTTTTTATATCTGTTAGCACTCATTTTAGTGGAGTGCTAACATCTACAGTCTTTAAGATATCACCATGTAAAATATTTGTCAATATGTTTTGAAAAAAAGTTCTTATTTTTTCAAAACAAAAAAAGCATCAGTACGATGCTTTTTTGTAATACTGGTCTATGCAGTTCTGTGCCCCGGCAAAAAATTCCGCTTCTGTTTTCTGTCCCAGCACATATTTCTGAAATTCCGTTCCCATGGACGAAACAGCTTCTATGGAATCGGCACACAGTGGTCTTGCCTTCAGCTTATAATCTTTCAGATATTGCCGGACCATTTCAATGCCATCCAGATCAAAATTCTTATCCTCGATCACATCCAGTCTTGCCGGACACATTTTTGTCAGCTGTCCGTAATTTTTGCTGGCCTCATATCCGGACACATACTGAAGGAACTTCAGAGCTGCTTCTTTATGATCAGAATTTTTATTCAGTACATACTGCCAGGTTGCGATATTGGTCACCTTCTCGTCAAATTCCGGAAATGGTGCCATATGGATCTTATCTTTTCCATACACGCCTGCATTCTGAAAAGTACTCAACACACCGGTATACATAAACATACATCCATACTGGCCGTTTATAAATTTTTCATTCAGCTGGTCATGCTGGTCGATCAGATTCTCCTCTGATATCATCCCTGTATCCAGCATTCGCTTCATATATTCTGCCGCTTCTCTTGTTTTCGGATCCGTCCAGTCTGTATAATCTCCTCCGAAAAAATCGACATACTCGCTGATACTATTATATATGTAAGAAATCTCCCATG
Organism: Ruminococcus sp. AM26-12LB; assembly: GCF_003480785.1. NCBI lineage: Bacteria > Bacillati > Bacillota > Clostridia > Eubacteriales > Oscillospiraceae > Ruminococcus > Ruminococcus sp. AM26-12LB. Next base: position 47,774 of record NZ_QUJX01000004.1, read on the forward strand.
CATCCCCATATGCATATTTTCCCGTATTCTGAAGCTTTTTCTGAAGGATCTCAAGATCACTGAGACAGGAGAGTCTGTCCAGACCAGCCTGATCCAGCAATTCCTGGTTCACCCAGAATGCCATGATATCCATCCTGAACGGTACCGAAAAAATATGTCCGTCTGACATGCATATTTCTTTCAGGTATTCCTGCAGAAAATTCGCCGCTGTCTCCTCTGTCATAACCGTATCTTCCAGCGGAAGAAGAAATCCCTTATGTTTAAATTCGGATATCATCTCATCATTTACTGTGATCAGATCAACAGAATCATCTCCTGATGTCAGAAGAGTTGCTATTTTGGCCTGGCGATTGTCCGCATTGGCCGGACATTTTTCAATATGGATCTTTATTCCAAGATCTTTTTCCGCCTGGCTGATAAAAGAATCAAAGCCTTCTGTGCCTGCATCCACATGAAGGATCGTCAGTTCCTGTCTGTTCTCCGGCACAATATCAGATGCAGCCTCCTTCTTCTGGACTCCACATCCTGTCACTGCCAGAGCCAGGGCAAATACCCCGCAAAATACCTGTTTTTTCAATCTCTACCACCCTTTTTATCTGGGCCATCTATCCTCTTTTGACATCAACGGCTGGAACGGTGCATGAGGAAGTGTCTGATACCAGTACGCTACACTTGCCACATCATCCTGTCGTTCAAACAGGCCACGGTATCCGACGCCTATCTGCTGAATCGTAACGCGAAGATCCTCTTCAAAGCAGATTGGATCCTGTAAATGCCATCTGTAAAAGCCTCTCATTGGCGGGCAGTCATCATTATGATAAAAATTGTGGATCAGCTCGTCATGGGCAGAATAATACGGATATCCCAGATACGGCGTGTTATAATTCTGTTCCACGGTTTTTCCATCCACCTGTTTGGCAAAGCTCCAGGAACCACCAAAGTAATCTTCCGTTCCTGTTCCACAGATGGTCGGATACTCCTCATCTCCGTCAATATAAAACTTCATTTCTCCCTCGCCCCACCAGTAACGTTCCAGTGTGGTAAGTGCCATGTAGGTTCCTATATAATGGCCTTTTCCTTTTACTCCATCCAAAATTGTATAATCTTTTGTTTTTTCTGTCAACCGTTCCCTTCTCCACTGCGCATGGAAATAAGCAATATCGTCCGGAAGCTCATCATAGAGACAGTAATCTACCTGATAAAAGAAAGCCGGGATTTTATTTGCATGCTGGTTTTCCAGTGTGATCTTTGCTTTCTTCTTAAACGGCATCGGGAAATAGCAGTTAAAGCCCCTGTTTGGAACAACAGCCACCGGAACAGAATTTACAAAACATTCCCTTCCGAATCCGCAGCAGAAGAAATCACCCAGAGGACTTTCCACGGAAGGAGTTTCCTCGTCATCCCAGTACATACGGATTACAAGATCTCTCAGTACAAAGCAATCTGCCTCTGTAGTCTTGTTATCAACGGTGATCCAGATATGATTGATCTGTCCCGGTCCTTCCATTTCTGCCAGAGTTACCACAGTTCCCGGCTCAATATCCCTGAGACACGGGCTTCCTTTTCTGGACGGTCCCAGATGACTTGCAGCCATACCGCCTCTGCCTTTTTCTCCATGAGGATTTTCTGCGTTGATCGCACGGCTTTTTCCATGCTTTGCAAGTGCGATCCCTCCCAGTCCGCCTGTAAATGCCTGATACATATCTGTTTTCTCCTCTCTTTTGGAAATTAAAAATATTATATTTACGCTTTTACTCCACCTGCCATGATACCATCCATGATCTGTTTCTCAAAAACAGCTACAAAGATAATGATCGGAAGAAGGATGATCCATCCCATGGCGCTGACCAGATCCCACGGAACTCCATACATGTTGTCACGTAACGGAAGCTGTACGATGGAAACAGAAAGTACCTGAATACCATTTGAATAAAACAACGGTGTGAAAAAGTTATTCAGACAGGTAATAAAGTTGATAATGCAAACCGTAGCAATTGCCGGCTTCATCAGCGGCAGAACGATCGTAAACAGTCTCTGTGAAAAAGATGCGCCGTCAATAGCAGCTGCCTCCTCCAGTGAGATCGGGATCTCACCGACAAAGTTTCTGAGGATCAGAACCGTAAACGGTATAACGGTACTGATATAAAGAAGGATAAGTCCCGGATATGTATCATACAGCTTTACCTTCTGCATAAACTCATACAGCGGGCGGGCTGTGACAACCTCAGGGATCAGCATGGTAGCCAGAACAAACGCAAATGCAACAGAAACTCCCTTTGAGTTAAATCTTGAGAAGCCATAGGCAGCCATTGCACACAGCACGGTACTGATCACAAGTGTAATGCCTACGATCAGAACTGTATTTCCGATCTTTGAAAGCAGTCCTACATTCTGTATCAGAAATTTATAGCTTTCCAGTGTGGGATGATCCGGAAGATAATCGATCGGTGTTTTAAACAGTTCTCCTGACGGTGTGATCGAAGAAATAAAGATCCAGTAAACCGGGAACAGGATCAGAAAAGCCACAACTGCAAACAGAACCCATCTTCCAACGGCTACCACTCCATGATAAACATTATATTTTCCTGTATTCTTCACGATAATTCCCCCTAACTGTCAAACTTATTCATAACACGTATATTCAGCCAGCTGAAGATCGCCATTACAACAAACAGCAGCATAGCCAGCGCCGAAGCATATCCTACGTTTAGATTTGTAAATGCTTCTGTTGTGATTCTGTATGCGATCAGCGCAGTATCCTCTCCAGGGCCTCCAGATGTCATGGAATAAACCAGATCGAAGGTTGTCAGTCTCCAGAGTGTGAACGGAATACATAAAGTCAGGACATTTTTTGCGATCAGCGGAAGTGTGATCCGGAAAAAGCTCTGGATCCCGTTTGCACCGTCTACCTTTGCTGCCTCATAGATATCGCCGGAAATAAACTGAAGTCCGGAAAGTACAAGAATTGCAAAGAACGGAAGGTCCTTCCACAGGTCCATTGCAATTACCGCTGCTCTTGCAGTACCTGTATTGATCAGCCAGCTGTTCTGGTAACCCGGTACAAACCAGCGGATAAAATCATTGATCAGACCATAATCATTGTTAAATGCCCATTTTGCAGCCATACCGGCTACTACTGCAGGCATAGCCCACGGGATCAGCACGATGGTCCTCAGAAAACGGCGGCCTTTGAATTTCATATTCAGGATCAGTGCCAGGATAACTCCGAGGATCACATGAAAGATCATGGAAGCAACCACAAATATTGCCGTAAAGCTGATCGATGTGAGCACTTTAGGATCAGAAAATACCTTCAGGTAATTCTTGAAGCCTATAAATTCATTGATACCTGCAAGGATACTGATATTAAAGAAGCTGTTTTTCACAGTCATCAGAATGGGATATACTGTTGTAAAACCTCGAATCAGTACAACCGGCAGGATCAAAAGCCATGGTATCCACTTCATATTTTTTTTGCTTATTGTCATGGAACTTTCCTCCCTGTTCATCAAGCAATGTAAAGCAGACTTTTACCTCTGCTTTACATTGCTGTTTTTTTATATCTTTTACTTATACATATCTACCACATCCTGAGCCTTCTTGCAGAACTCATCAACTGTAATCTCGTCTTTCATACAGGACTGGAAGATTGTTCCCATATCGCTGATAAATTCCATTGTCTGTGCCACCATCGGACGTCCCTGTACATTGCATTCATTTGCATATCTGCTGTACATTTCTTTTGCCGGGTCAGAATCCGGAACTACCTTCTCTGCAACATCCTTTCTTGCAGGATATCTGTCAAATGCTTTATAGGAAGCTTCCATTCCGCCTTCATCAGCCATATACTGGAGGAATTTCACAGCTGCATCTTTATTCTTGGATGCTTTGTTGAGAACATAGCTCCAGGAATCTGTAAAGATCGCACGCTCTCCCTTGCCGCTGAAATCCGGTACCATTTCCATGTGGATCTTATCTGCGCCAAGCATATCTGCCTTTGCATAATCTGTTCCAAGGCCCCACATGAACCAGCATCCGTATTTTCCGTCATTGATCTTCGGATTCATCTGCTCATATTTATCAGCGATCTGCTCGATGGATGTTTCTTTATCAGCAACCAGATCGTGGAGGAACTGAACTGCTTCCTTGTTTTCCTCTTTGGTCCAGTCAAAATAATCGCCGCCGAACATGTTTACAAACTGTGCAAGCTCGTTAAATGCATAAGTTTTCTCCCAGGAACCGCCGTAGCCGAATCTTCCGTCCTTGGAAACAGCCTTCATATACTTCATGAAATCCTCTTTTGTATCAATGGATTTGATTCCGACCTCATCCATGATCTCCTGATTTACCCAGAATGCAAAATATCCTGTATAGCCTGGAACACCGATAATGTTTCCGTCCTTATCTGTGATCATATTCTTTACATATCCCTGGGCAAACTGATCAGCGATATCATCTGTCATTACTGTATCATTCAGTCCTTCCAGCCATCCGGAATTTTTAAATGCCGCACTCATCTCATCGTTGATCTGAATGACATCCACGGAAGCATCTCCTGTGGAAAGCATTGTGGTGATCTTCTGCTGACGGGTATCTGTATCTGTAGGTGCCGCAATTACATTAATGTTCAGGCCCGTGGCATCTTCCACATTTGCAAGCCAGTCCTCAAAATCCGGGTCTGTGGTGTCGATGCTGTATAAGGTAAGATCATATTTCTCCTCTGCGGAAACAGTAACCACGTTACCTGCCATACCCACAACCATCGCTGCTGCCAAAACTGCACTCATTACTTTTTTCTTCATATCTTTCTTCCTTTCTGGACATTTTCGTGTTTGTCCACACCTGTTTTTGATGGTTTAAGGATACCAGAGAGCCCCCTCATTCTAAATACAATATTTTATGATTTCTTTATATTATTTTTCGTTCTCTTGTATTTTTGTTGTTAATTTTTTATAATCCTTTTATATAATCTATATTTGTAACGGCTTTTTTTCACAGCTGGATTCGGTTTCATTAATTTGTTTTCGACATAAAGGAGAGTATGTACTATGAAATTCCACAAATGTATCCCACCCATTTTTCCTCATTTCGCTATAAGCTCCTGCTCGCATTTCTGATCGCAACTATGGTACCTCTGATTTCCCTGACCTTCATCAGCTATCACATTTCCTATAACATTGCCAGAGATCGTATCATCGATTCTGCCGTAATGACTGACAAGCAGCTGGTCTCTCAGCTGAACGACCGCCTCGGTCAGGTTGAAAATGTAGCAGATACCATACAGTTTCAAATGTACTCCCTAAATCAGCCTTCCTCTAATAAGGTAGATGCACTGAAAAAATTCACCACTGTAAAAAACAATATTTCGCTGTATAAATCCACATTCGATTTCTTCCATATATATGTTTTTCTGCAGCCCGATCAGCTCGGTTCAAAAGAAAGCCTGTACTTCTTTTCCACAGATGAGCTTTCTGCATATGGTCTGGATAAAAATATTGTTTCCGGTTCAGGCTTTTCCTCTGTCTGGATACCGGTTTCCAATATGCCTCTGCCTAAAATACTGTCCACAAAAAAATCATCTGCCGATGTGATTCTCTGCGTCCGGGCACTGAAAAATCAGGCCACCGGTATTCTGGAATACGCCTACGGCATTGCTCTGGACACCTCAGAGCTTACCACTTATCTGCAGCCTGCTGCTTTGGATTCCCGCATATACAGCTACATTCTCACAGATCACGGAGAGATTGCAGCAAAAAATACATCCTCACTGAATTTATCCGGAATTTCCAAAGCACAGTTTCAGAAACTCAAAGGAAATGCAGATTCTTCTTTTCACAGCGGCGACAAATATTATAACTGCTGCACCTTAAGCAATGGCTGGCTTCATGTTACCGAAATCCCGGAAAGCTATATTCAGGGCAACACGCACATCCTGATCCGTGCCTTACTGATCACTGTCCTTATTTTCTTGCTCCTTACTGTTATCATCGTTATCCTGTTTTCCGAAAATCTTACCCGGAAGATCACTGCACTTTCCTATGCAATGGAAGCCTTTCAGCTGGGATATGACCCGGAACATCTATCTATCGTTACTGTTCCCCACCCGGATGATCCTTCCAGGTATGATGAGATTGACAGACTGGGCATCACCTTTGAAGATATGCAGCACACAATAGCCGGAAACCTGAAGTCCATTGTAAATCTTTCCGTAAACGAAGAACGTCTGAAATACCAGCTGCTCCAGTCACAGATCAATCCGCATTTTCTTTACAATATCCTGGGATCGATCCGTACCTGCCAGTCCCTTGGAAAGCTTGACATTGCTGATCAGATGATTGCAAATCTGACTGCCTTTTACCGTCTTACCCTGCGTAAATCAAAGGAACTTATTCCTATTAAAGATGAATTGGAAATTGCCCGGCTTTATCTGGAAATGGAAAAGCTCTGTCATAAAGATAATCTAGACTGGGAGATCGAAGCAGAAGATGGAATCGAAAATTTCCTGATCTGCAAGTTTACACTTCAGCCATTTCTCGAAAATTCCATTCTGCACGGGATTTCTTCGGGCACACCAGCTGTTTTCATTTCGATCCATGTTCTTTATGGCGATGATACGGTTGTGATCTCCATTGAGGACAACGGTGCCGGCATGGACTCCGAAACCCTTGCACAGCTGCGCCATGCTATTGAGCATAATGTTATTGATTATGAGAAGCATTTTGGAATTTCCAACGTAAGTTCCCGTATTTCCAACCCATTATACGGAAACGGTTCCGTAAGGATCCGCAGCAACCCCGGAAACGGCACATACGTCACCATTGAATTCGAACAGATGGAGGAAGATATCGATGAAAAAAATAATGATCGTAGATGATAATTACTTATCTGCAGAAGGTATCGAAAAAAACATAGACTGGGAAACACTGAATGCAGAGATCATCCATGTCTGCTACAATGGAACCTCTGCTATCGAAGCCATGAAAAAAGAACCGGCAGATCTGATCATTTCTGACATTGAAATGCCTGATCTTGACGGCATTTCCATGAGCCGTCAAGCTCTTGAGATCAATCCTATGGTGAAGATCATCCTGATCAGTGCCTATGATAAATTTGAATATGCAAGACGTGCTCTGCTCCTCGGTGCTCTGGATTATATCGAAAAGCCTCTGGATTATGCCTATCTTATCCAGAAGGTAAAAAACGCTTTTGCACTGATGGAAAAGGAACAGAAAAATCTCCAGCTTCTGAAACAAAGCAGGCCTCTTCTTACGGAAAAATTTTTCCGCGAGATCACACACCTTCCGTCTTCTGAAGCAGCCTACCGACTGAAGCCTTATCTTAAGTATCTGAACCTGGAGCTGAATTATGATTTTTATACAGTTGTTATTCTGGAGCTTGAAAATGCTCCGGATCTAAAAGCTGTTTACGGGATTGAAAAGTTTCAGATGGAGCTTTTCAACCTTCAGGATCTGATAACTGAGGAAACCGCTTCTCTTGATTTTGTGTATCTTCTCCCGGATATGGATGGCTATCTGTGCATTCTGGGACACAGCGGCTGTCAGTCCAACAGCTTCCGCCAGCTTACCAGCGGACTTATTTCCTCAATCGCAGATGCCTGCCAGCCACTGGGACTTTCTCTCAACGCAGGCATTGGAACAATTGTCCAGGATTTTTGGAACCTGAACCATTCTTATAAAAGCGCCGTACATGCACTGGAATACAGATTCTTTTTCCCGCATCAGAATATCTTTGACGGAAGAGAGGCTCTGGGTTCCGATCTGTCTGTTGCAGATTTTTCAGATACAAAGGAGGATGAACTGATCCGGCTTCTCTGCAAAAAGGATACCGCTGCCATAGATCTCTGGTTTCAGAATTTTTCCGACTGGCTCACTCAGAAATTTCGCACAAAGAATTTCGCTTTCATACAGATTTATTCTCTTCTTGGCCGGATCCTGAAATTTTTCTATGAATTAAATCTGGATACGCATGACCTTGAAACTAAAATTTTGTATGTTTACAACCACATAAATGAGTTTCATAATACGGAAGAGCTATGTCAATGGCTGAAGGATCTGTGCCATCTTTTATGCCGGAAGCTTGATTCCTCCATGAATGATTATCACCAGAAGCTCTGTGAACTGGTGATTTCCTATATCAACGAACACTACACTGACAATACGCTCTGCCTCAATGATATTGCTGCCTCTGCCAATGTAAGCCCTGCTTATTTAAGTGCTCTTTTCAAAAAAAATCAGGGGATCAGTATCAGCGACTTTATCACATCTCAGCGTATTTCCGCAGCCGCCCGTTACCTGACTACGACTACTATGAGTCTGAAGGAGATCAGCCTGAAATGTGGTTATGCCAATCAATATTATTTCAGCACCAGCTTCAAAAAGAAAATGGGGATCACACCTTCCGCCTACCGGGAACAGCATACATAACTTCTTCTCTTCTTTATAACAAAGTTACTGGCACAAATGCCAGTGCCCTTCTCCGGAATTTTACTTATAATCAATTAATAAAGAGAATCTTCATATTTTTTCGAAGGAGGGATTGCTATGAAAAAATGGAAAAAAATCCTGATAAAAATTCTTCCCAAAAGCTCAGGCAAATACCCTTAACTCACTTCTCTATTTAATTATTCCATAGAAATGCCCCTGACGCTGACAGCCAGGGGCATTGTATTGTCAGCTGCTTTGCAGCCTATTCCGTTAATTCTTCCAGATTCTTTTTTAATTCAAGCATCTTGTCTCTCAGCTCAGCAGCCTGCTCAAAATTCAGGTCTGCTGCAGCAGCACGCATCTGCTTCTCTACCTGGGCGATCACCTTCGTCAGTTCTTTGCGGTTCATGGATTCCGGATCCTTCTTAAGCTTCACTTCTGTCTCTGCCACCTTCTTCGAAACAGCGATCAGATCACGGACCGCCTTCTTGATCGTGGTTGGAGTGATGCCATGCTCCCTGTTGTAAGCCTCCTGTATCGCTCTCCTTCTTTCTGTCTCCGAGATTGCTTTTTCCATGGATTCTGTCATGTTATCCGCATACATGATCACATGGCCTTCGCTGTTCCGGGCAGCACGGCCGATAGTCTGTACCAGGGATGTTTCCGAACGAAGGAAGCCTTCCTTATCTGCATCCAAGATCGCTACCAGTGTAATCTCCGGAATATCCAGTCCTTCTCGCAGAAGGTTGATCCCGACTAGCACATCAAATACATCCAGACGCATATCACGGATGATTTCCGCACGTTCCAGAGTGTCAATGTCTGAATGAAGGTATCGGACACGGATTCCCAGATCCTTCATATAATCGGTAAGGTCCTCTGCCATACGTTTGGTCAGGGTCGTGATCAGGACTTTATTTTTCTTTTCAATTTCCTTATTTACTTCTGCTACAAGATCATCGATCTGTCCTTCGATCGGACGCACCTCCACCTTCGGATCAAGAAGCCCTGTAGGACGGATAATCTGCTCTGCGCGGAGAAGCTCATGGTCATATTCATATTCTCCCGGTGTCGCAGATACAAACATTACCTGGTCAAGCTTGTTCTCGAATTCATCAAAGCTCAATGGACGGTTATCCTTAGCAGATGGAAGTCGGAAGCCGTAATCCACCAGTGTCTGTTTACGGCTCTGATCACCGGCATACATACCGCCAACCTGGGGAACTGTCTTATGGGACTCATCTATAATAAGTAAAAAATCATCTCCGAAGTAATCCATCAGTGTATACGGTGGCTGCCCCGGTGCAAGCCCTGTCAGGTGCCTGGAGTAGTTCTCGATCCCGGAGCAGAATCCCGTTTCCTTCATCATTTCCACATCAAAGTTGGTACGCTCCGCAATTCTCTGAGCCTCGATCAGCTTATCCTCACTTTTAAAGTATTCCACCTGCTGCTTCATCTCTTCCAAAATGGCATCTGCTGCACGACGGATCTGCTCCTGAGGCACAACGTAATGAGATGCAGGGAAAATCGCTGCATGGCTTTCCACACTTTTGATCTCTCCGGTAAGCACATCGATATCTGTGATACGCTCGATCTCATCTCCAAAAAATTCCACACGCACCGCCCGGTCTGTAGAGTTAGCCGGAAAGATCTCCAGCACATCGCCACGCACCCGGAATGTTCCTCGGTGGAAATCCATCTCATTTCTTGTGTACTGGATATCGATCAGCTGTTTGATGACCTCATCACGGTCCTTCTCCATTCCAGGGCGAAGAGAGATCATCATATCAAAAAACTCCTGAGGTGCACCTAAGCCATAGATACAGGATACCGACGAAACCACGATCACATCCTTGCGCTCACATAAGGCTGCTGTGGCGGAGAGACGGAGCTTATCGATCTCATCGTTAGTGGATGCATCCTTAGCGATGTAGGTATCTGTGGACGGGACATAAGCCTCCGGCTGGTAGTAGTCGTAGTAGGAGACAAAATACTCCACTGCGTTCTCAGGGAAAAATTCCTTAAACTCACCGTACAGCTGTGCTGCCAGTGTTTTGTTGTGCGCAAGTACCAAAGTTGGTTTGTTAAGCTTTGCGATGACGTTCGCCATGGTAAACGTCTTACCGGAGCCTGTGACACCCAGCAAAGTCTCGAACTGGTTGCCTTCCTTAAAACCCTTGACCAGTTTTTCGATAGCCTGAGGCTGGTCTCCTGTGGGTTGGTATTCGGAGTGTAATTTGAAATGATCCATACGGTTCTCCTTGTTGTTCTGAAATTTGTGGATATGTAAATACTGCCTGTTACTATATGTAAAGAGAGTGCTTTTATCTTTATTATTGTTGCTTTTACAGTATATCATTCAGAGTAAAAAAAGTATAGGGCAACCGAATATTTGTTCTATACTTTTTACTGCACCACACAAAAAGGCAGAGCCTGCTCCACTCAGACTCTGCCTCTCACTTTTTTCTTTTTATACTGCCGTTATTCTTCTACTTTTCTCTCATAAACGATCTCACCGCCAAGAACTGTCATATCCACTTTCGTGGTCTTGATCTCATCCGGGTCGATCTCATAGATATCCTTCTCGATAACTACGAAGTCCGCATTTTTACCCACTTCGATGGTTCCGTTCTCTTCTTCTGTATAGGAAGCGTAAGCTGCGTTTTTTGTAAAAAGCTTCACCGCTTCATCCACAGACATTTTTTCGGACGGGATCCATCCTTCCTCAGGCTGGCCCTTTATATTTTTGCGGGTGACTGCAAAATAAATATTCTCCATGGCATCAAAGCTTACCACAGGAGCATCCGAACCGCCGGACGTATGGATTCCCATATCCAGCATGCTCTTCCATGCATACACCTTATCCATACGGTGTGCGCCGATGGCAGGTTCCACTGTGTTCATATCCAGATCGATAAATACCGGCTGGATATATGCCAGAAGATCCTGGTCTTTCATCCCCTGCAAAATACGCGGATTGGTGATCTGGCAATGTACGATACCATGTCTGCCCTTTTTATTATCCTTCCGGTAAGGAGACTTCGCAACTGCCTCAATAACCATATCCATGGCCCTGTCACCGATACAGTGTACTGCCGCCTGCATCTGATGCCGGTCAAAAAAAGCAAACAGATCATCAAGCTCCTCCTGACTGAATGTGATGATCCCGGTATTTCCCGGCGAATCCTCGTAAGGCTCATTCATGGCCGCTGTTCTTGCACCAAGGGAACCATCCTGGATCAGCTTCATCGGTCCGATCGTAAAGTGATCTCCCCTCTGCCCGGTACGATATCCTTCCTCGATAAAAGCCTTCGCATCCTCCGCCCGCTCAAAAAGGCACTGCTCATAATGGCGGATACTCAGCTCTCCTCTGGCATCCAGTGCCTTGTAGGAGGCCATGATCCGACGCCAGTTTTTCCCCGGAAGGGAGGCAAGATCATCGGACTGTACACCTGTAAATCCACATTCATTCAGCTTCTTCGCACTGTATTTGATGTAGCCTTCCACTTCTTCCTGGGATGGTGCTTCCAGCACAGATGAATAAAACTGTACTGCATTTTCCTTCAGAAGTCCGGTATCCAGATCAACCTCCTTCTCAATCTCCGGGAACTCCGGGATTTTTTTCAGAAGCTCCAGACCGCAGCTGTTGCACACAGCCACATGCCCGCAGACACGCACCATAATGATGGGGATTTCCGTTGAGAGCGCATCCAGCTCATCCTTATGCGGATAGCGTGGCTTATCAAAATGCTCCTCATTCCAGCCTCTGCAGTAGAGCCAGGTCAGCTTCTGACCTTTGCTCTCCTCCAGTCTTTTTTTTGCTGCGGCAAGCATTTCCTCAACACTTGTACAGTCAAACAGTTTTACAGATCTTTCCACAAATGCATAATGCAGCATATGCATATGTGTATCCACAAAACCGGGCAGCATCAGCCTTCCCTTAAGGTCGATCCGCTTTTTGCAGGAAAAAGCTTCCGCTTCTTTATCAGTTCCCACAAAAACAATCCGGCCATTTTCGATTCCCACAGCCTCTGCCACTTTTTCACTGTCATCCAGTGTTCTTATACATCCGTTAAAAAAAATTGTATCCACTGTTTATTTTTCCTCTTTTTCTTTTTTATCCTCGTAGAAAAGTGCCATATCCTTATCTACTTTACCGATTCCCATGTAACGCGCCTTGTAATCCTTCAGCAGTTTAAAGAAGGTACCACTTAAGATAAATAATGTGGCAACATTTACAAATGTAGGGAATACGGTTGTAAAGTCTGCAATTACCCACAGCTGTGCCGGTGTTCCGTTTCCGTAAAGAGTAAGCACTGTGACCAGAAGACCCCATAATGGTGTTCCAAGGATAAAAATCTTCTCTGCGATCTTCAGAACCTTCTGATTGTTTTTCAGCCAGTGCTTCAGGATCACGCTGTAGTAGGTGAACCATCCGGTTGATGTTGTCAGTCCGAAAAGGAAAATACTGATCGCGATCAATGCTCTCGCAACAGAGCCCATTCCGGACTCAAATGCTGTCAGTGTCAGCTCTGACCCCTGAAGTCCTGAATTCCAGTAGCCTGTGGTGATAACGACAAGACCTGTCATGGAGCAGACTACGATGGTGTCTGCAAATACCTCAAATGCTCCCATCAGTCCCTGTTTTACAGGATGGTCTGTCTTTGCGGAAGCATGGATCATAGGAGATGTTCCCCAGCCTGCCTCGTTGCTGTATACGGAACGGGCAAAGCCAAGACGCATTGCTGTTGCAACACCGGCTCCCATAAATCCGCCGACTGCCGCCTGTGTTGTAAATGCACCCTTGAAGATCAGTCCAAAGGTTTCCGGCAGCTTGTCAAAATTCACTACCAGTATTGCGAGAGAGCCTACAATGTAAAGCATGCACATGATCGGTGTCATATAGGAAGAGATCACGCCGACTTTCTTTACACCGCCGATGATGATCAGATAGATCGCTGCCACATACAAAAGTGACGGTACGATGTACGGCAGGTGGAAGGTACTTCCGACAGCCTCTGATACTGTATAATTCTGCAAAGTAATGAACCATGTCATGAAAATACAGCCGCCGAACAGTACTGCAAAAAGTTTCCAGAAAGGAAGCTTTTTCTCTCCGCCAAGACCCTTCTGCATGTAGTAGGTCGGGCCTCCCTGGTACTCACCGTTTGGCTGTTTCTCTCTGTAGTATACAGCAAGTGTTACCTCTGCCATCTTGATGACCATGGCAAGAAGCGCTGCGATCCAGAGCCAGAATAATGCCCCAGGTCCTCCTGTTGCAATAGCCGTTGCAACACCGGACATATTGGATACACCAACAGTACCTCCGATCGCAATGGAAATAGCCTGGAACGGTGTCAGGCTCTTTCCGTCATCTCCGCCTTCCTGGCGACGTTCTTTACTGAACATGTTTTTCACAATGTAACCAAAATGGCGAAACTGGAAGAAACCGGAACGTACTGTCAGATATACGCCTGTAGCGAGGATCGTGATCAGCAGCGGCAGTCCCCAGAGCCAGTTGGTCAGATTTTCAAATAATTCAAACATCTTTTCCTCTCCTGTCCTTCTTATTGTTTGTCTTTTGCATCCATTCGGAAAATCTGTGTATAGAATATAAAAAATCCCCGGAACACGAAGTCAGATACGGATACCCGGTGTTCCCGACATACAGCTCTTCTGCCATATATCTGCGAGCCCCGTTTCTATCCTCTTTATCCTTCATGCTCTGGGGATCTTACATTTCAGCCCACGAATCTTCCAAACAATGACAGTATATCACAGTTCCGGAGGAATTTCTACTTTTTCTGTTTGAATTTTGTATTTTTATTCATTTTTCGTGAATATTACTATTTTACCGTATGGATTCCGGATACTCCACCCCTTCCGGCATGGAATCCCATTCGTTAAGGCCAAGGCTCTGCTTGAATTTCGCCTGTTCAAGCGTAAGCTTCGGGAGATCATCCTGCAGATAATCCATCAGCTCACTGATGCCTTCCCTGGTCTTGTTATTTACCATGAAGATCCGTTCACAGCCCATGTTCTCCATCCACTGTCTGACCATGGGAATGTTGGCATGGGGAGAATCCACCTTGGTGATGATCCCGATCAGCGGCCGTAGTAGAAAATTCCTGCTGCCGTCACTAAACAGGTTAAAGGGCTCATTGGCTGCCTGTACAATGGCAATCACATCCGCCTCAAAGGAAAAACAGGCCAGTCCTACGCTGAAATGCTTGGATTCCGCATATTCTCCCGGTGAATCAATAGTATCTTCATTTGTATTGGTATACTGAGTCTTATGATAATGAAGCTCTTCCCCTTTAAGCGCCTGTGTCAGGGATGTTTTGCCGGCTTCACTTCGACCCATCAGAAAAATTTTTTTCATTTTTTATCCCGTCCTGCCTCAGCTTCTGTGGATCTTACAGACATCGAATTTCAATGTCTCATGGAAAAAACGCACCACTTCTTCCACAGCTGTCATCACTTCCGTAAAACCGCCTGTCAGGATCAGCGTCCCGCAGAAACGATCCATAAATCCTACTTCCACATGAGCTGCCTTCACTGCAACATCTGCCGCAACCACGATTGCCTCCCAGGGTGTGACACGGACCATGCCGATGGCATCTCCACTGTGATCTTCACCTTCATGAACACCGATATGTAACGCAAGATTCTCATAGACTGATTTATCACTTGGTGTAAAAACATGTGCAAAGGAAAGCTCCTTTCCAGGTACTCTCACCCGGGTCAGCCGAAGTCTTCTTCCCTTAAGGTTCTCATAATCATCATGAAACAGCCGCTCCAGCAGTTCTTCCTTCGTTATCCGTTCTTCCATGGTACACTTCCTTATCTCTTGGTGATATTGCATACTACATATCCCAGAGTATCACGGAAATAATCCACGATCTCCTCCATTGCAGTCTGCACATCGGAAATCTCTCCTGTTATGATCAGTGTTCCTGTAAAACGGTCTGCAAATCCAAGATACACATTACCGCTCTTCACAGCAATATCGGATGCGATCACAGCAGACTCGGAAGGTGTCATGTTCATGATACCAATTGCAGATGATCCATAGTCCACCTGCGGATTCAGTCCAAGCTTCTGATATATAATAGGTGCCGGACCACCCATGATATGGGCAAATGTGATCTCCTTACCGGCTACGGTTTCCTGTACGATTCTGATCTGATCTCTATGTTCATCTGCCATTGATGATTCCTCACTTTCAAAATTTTATATTATTCTCGATCTGATAATATTGGATAATTTTATAAGCCGGATTTCATTCATCCGGCTTACAGCTTCCTAAAGTCAAGCAGATCTTTGAAATCCGCTCTGCTACCTGCTCATGGTCAAAAAACAGTCTGGTAGTTCATCTGATTTAATTTTACTATTTACCAATTTTAATGTCAAGACAATTCTTCGAAAATAAGTCAAAAAACAACGTTTTTAAAAATAGAAATCCACAAAAAACAACATTTATTTTCACATCCTCGCGGAAAACCAGTCAGAAATCTGCTCAGAACTCAAACGCCTTCTTAATGCTGTCATAATGCAGGAATTTTCCCTCTGCGGCAAACGCCCTGATCTGTTCCAGGGTTGCAAACATATATCCGTCTGTCTCTTCTGTCTGAAGCTTCAGATCCTTATCCTCCACATCCATGACAAAACGGTACACATCCACAAAGTAATTATCTCCTTCCCCGGGATTCTCTCTTTTATATGTAAAAAGGTATCCGCCCTCTGCCTCACTGGCGTCCAGTCCGGTCTCCTCTTTCACCTCACGGAGTACTGCATCACGGGAAGCCTCTCCTGCCTGGGCTGCACCGCCGGAAACCTCCCACCAGCCCGGGGCCCAGGCCTTTGTCATCACACGTTTGGTAATAAGAAAGGTCTTGTCCGGTCTTGCTACCACGCCCAAAACTGTCAGATGATACTCTCCATCCTTTAAACACCAGTCATTGCGCTTCATAGTTCGTCCTGTCGGTTTCTTATCTGCATCGTAAATATCCCAGAATTCCATTTTATCTATCTCCTGTCTTTTTACAGAACGCGGAAATACAGTCTTACATTTGATCCGTTTCATCCTGCCCGTTTCTCCGTTTTCTGTATCTTTTTTATTTGTTATGATAACACGTTAAAATCATATATGTAAACCCCTGGATCCGATACCATTTTCCAGTTAGCGTTACCGTTCACTCCGTTCTCAGTAACCAGTTACCCTTCTACATCTGTTTTTTTCACATTATAAGCATACAAGTACCTGCAGCCTGAAAGATGATATGCGAAAATCTATAGATTATTTTTATTATATAGCTCGTATTATGAATTAGTTTTATGGATTATTCTGTTATATAATTAACACAAACAAACGATTCTATTTAAAATAACCAGGGAGGTTTTTTTCAGATGAAGAATGATTATCCGCATATTTTTTCCCCATTAACCGTTAAAAATATGACTATCAAGAACCGTATTGTTATGATGCCGATGGGCACCAACTACGGTGAACAGAACGGCGAAATGAGTTTTCTTCATATCAATTATTATGAGCAGCGTGCAAAGGGTGGCACAGGTCTCATCATCGTAGAGAACGCAAGCATCGATTCCCCGCAGGGCTCCAACGGAACCACACAGCTGCGCATCGACCATGACAACTATCTGCCACGTCTTTTCAAATTCTGTGAAAATATTCATAGATACGGAACAAAGATTGCGATCCAGATCAACCATGCCGGAGCTTCCGCTGTTTCTTCCAGGATCAACATGCAGCCGGTTTCCGCATCTGACGTTCCATCCAAAGAAGGCGGCGAAATCCCGCGTCCTCTTTCCAAAAATGAGATCCTTCACATCGTAAAAAAATACGGTGAGGCTGCAAAACGTGCACAGACAGCTGGCTTTGACGCAGTAGAGATCCATGCAGGACACTCCTATCTGATTAGTCAGTTCCTCTCCCCGATCACAAACAAGCGTACCGATGAGTTCGGCGGATCTGTTGAGAACCGTACCCGTTTCTGCCGTATGGTCATCGATGAGGTAAGGAAACAGGTAGGACCTTTCTTCCCGATCATGCTCCGTCTCAGTGCGGATGAGCTGATGGAAGGCGGAAATACACTGGAGGATACTCTGGAATACCTGGAGCATCTTCAGGAAGAGGTTGATATCTTCGATGTTTCCTGCGGACTTAACGGTTCCATCCAGTACCAGATCGATGCAAATTATCTCCCGGACGGATGGCGTTCCTACATGGCAAAGGCCGTAAGAGAAAAATTCAACAAGCCATGTATCTCCATGGGTAATGTCCGTGACCCGAAGGTTGCTGAGCGTATCCTGGCTGACGGTGATGCAGACCTGATCGGTATGGGCCGTGGTCTGATCGCAGACCCTGCATGGGTAAACAAGGTTGCCACAGGTCATGAGTGTGACCTCCGCAAATGTATCTCCTGTAACGTTGGCTGTGCCGGAAACCGTATCGGTGTAAACCGTCCGATCCGCTGTACTGTAAACCCATCTGTTCTTGAGGGCGATGTATATAAGAAAAAACATGTAAATAAAAACTGCAACGTGGTCGTTATCGGCGGCGGCACTGCCGGACTGGAAGCTGCCTGTACAGCCGCAGAGGTTGGATGCAATACCTTCCTTCTGGAAAAAGGCAATGAGCTTGGCGGACTTGCATCTCTGATCTCAAAGATTCCTGCAAAGAACCGTCTTGCTGATTTCCCGCACTATCTCATGCATCGTGCTGAACAGCTTGATAATCTTTACATCTTCAAAAACACAGAAGGAACACCGGAAAACATCCGCAAGTTCCATCCGAATATCATCGTAAGCTCCACCGGCTCCGCTCCGCTTCTGCCTCCGATCGCAGGACTGAAGGATCGTATTGACAACGAGAACCATAATATTTATTCTATTCTTGGTATGATCAGCCACATTAATGATTTTCCGAAGGATCTGGAAGGCAAAAAGGTTGTTGTTGTAGGCGGCGGTGCTGTAGGTCTTGATGTTGTGGAATTCTTTGCTGACAGAAATGCAGACATCTCTATCGTTGAGATGATGGATCAGATCGGACGTGATCTTGACCCGGTAAGCAAGAATGACACAAAGACCATGATGAAAAAACACAATGTACATCAGCTTACAAAAACTGCTCTCCTTGAGGTTAAGGATTCTTCCTTCCTTGTCAAAGGCGACGGCGAGCCTTATGAGCTTCCATTTGAATACGGCTTCGTATGTCTCGGAATGAGAGCTCAGGGACAGCTTTACCAGAACCTCACAGAGGAATTTTCTTCTGAGGATGTTGAGATCATGAACATCGGCGACAGCCAGAGAGCAAGACGAATCATTGACGGTACCCAGGAAGGACGCAATATCCTTACCATTCTTGAGCAGAAGGGATACCTTTAATATTTTTTCCGCTATACCCTTTCCGGGAGTATTTCAATCCTTCTACCGGAAAGTGTATATAAATCTGTTACAGTTCACTCGGTGATCCGTAACATAGTTTTTCCACGTCTTCCTCCCCCGCAGTCGTCCGGAGAATGTCCGCAGCTTCTTCAGATCTATGTGGCGGGAGGTTTAAAAAAGACAAATCTTCATCCAGATTTTACCAATGAGAGGAGTTATTACCATGTCAGAAAGAATCACAGGACATACCGAACTGATTGGTCTTATGGCATATCCGATCCGCCACTCCAACTCTCCTGCCATGCAGAATGAAGCTTTTGCAAAGCTTGGCTATGATTATGCATATCTTGCATTTGAGGTTGGTGCAGACGAGATCGAGGATGCTGTAAAGGCCATCCGTACTCTGAAAATGAGAGGTTCCAACGTTTCCATGCCGAACAAAACCCTGGTAGGCCAGTACCTTGACGAGCTTTCACCGGCAGCAGAAATGTGCGGCGCTGTAAACACCATCGTTAATGATCATGGTCATCTTACAGGCCATATCACAGACGGTATCGGATTTATGGCAGCACTGAAAGACAATAACATCGACGTCATCGGAAAGAAAATGACCATCGTAGGTGCAGGTGGTGCCGCAACTGCTATCGAGATCCAGGCAGCACTTGACGGTGTAGGCGAGATCGTGATCTTCAACCGCAAAGATGAATTCTGGGATCGTGCAGTATCTACTGTAGAAAAGATCAACACCAGAACTTCAAGCCATGCTGTTCTCTATGATCTGGCAGATCTTGACCAGCTGAAAAAAGAAATGGCTGACAGTTATATTTTCGTAAATGCGACAGGTGTTGGAATGAAACCACTGGAAGGTCAGTCCGTTGTTCCGGACAAGTCTTACTTCCGCCCGGAGCTTATCGTTGTTGATGTGCCTTACTCCCCTCTTGAAACTGCTATGCGTTCTATGGCAAAGGAAGTTGGCTGCAAGACAATGAACGGCCTTGGCATGATGCTTTTCCAGGGCTCCGCTGCATTTGAACTGTGGACCGGCGAACCGATGCCGATCGAACATATGAAAGAGATTCTTAACATCAGATACGACGACTAAACTGCTATCTGTTCCTGTCGTATCAGAAAGGACCATTATGAAAACAGTTCAGGTAAGAAATATCACACTCGGAGAGGGAAGACCGAAGATCTGTGTCCCGATCGTGGGACAGACAAAGGATGATATCCTCCTTGAGGCAGGGACCTTCGCAAGGATCCCCGTAGACGTTGTGGAATGGCGTGTTGACTGGTTTGAGGACGTTTTTGACACAGACAAGGTTCTGGATGTGGCAAAAGATCTCCAGACCGTTTTAAAGGACACTCCGATCCTCTTCACCTTCCGTACTGCAAAGGAAGGCGGAGAAAAAGCGATTTCCAACGAAGCTTACAAAGCACTCAACATGGCTGTCGCAAAAAGCGGCTATGTAGATCTCATTGATGTAGAAGCCTTCACAGGTGAGGAGATCGTAAAAAGCATGATCCAGGAAGCACACAGCTATGGCGTAAAGGTCATCGCTTCCAACCATGATTTTGACGCAACTCCTGAGAAGGATGAGATCGTGCGCCGTCTTCGCATGATGCAGGACTATGGCGCAGATATCCCGAAAATGGCTGTTATGCCAAGAAACAAACAGGACGTGCTTACACTCTTAAGTGCCACGCTGGAAATGTCCGAGCAGTTCGCCGACCGCCCGATCATTACCATGTCCATGGCAGGTACCGGTGTTGTCAGCCGTCTCGCTGGCGAAACCTTCGGTTCCGCCCTTACCTTCGGTGCAGCTACCAAAGCTTCCGCACCGGGACAGATCAATGTCAACGAGCTTGCACAGGTTCTTGACATTATCCACAAAAGCCTGTGATCCTGTAACCTCCCATAAAAAGGATCTACAGTAGATTTTTGTAACAGAACGCGAATTATAAACCAATTTTTAAACCCAATTGATGTAACAAATTTTTACAATTTTAATCCCATAATAGCAAATCTATTAAAATAATAATTAAAAACAACAAATCTCATGACAAAAAGAAGAAGCGTGCTGACCCATCCAGCACACTTCTTCTTTTTCTGTTTTTTATATCTTTGTTATTCCTCTGATCAATTTTTATCCTCGATGGCATTCTCCTCTTTCTTTCTGGGGTCCCAGTTTGAAAGGAAGATATTCAGACCGAAGCCTACAGCCAGGGCCCATGCGGATGCCCATGCAGTTCCCTGGGTTGCAAGCACAGCTGCCATAACACCTGCGATCATCTTGTCACGGTCTGTTCTGCAGTAATCCATACCGATCCTTGCACAGACAAAGGCCTGGAACATCAGAGTAATGGAGGAACCGACTCCGAAGATCGGACGGAAGAAGCTTACAACCGGAATGATCAGCACACTTAAAAACGTTGCAATACGGAAGGATGCCATACCGCCGATCAGAGACTTCATAGCTTTCTTTCCCTCCTTGTAACGGATGGAAACGGATACTGTCATTCCAACCCATAACGGACCGGAAAGCGGCGGGAACGGCGCAATGACGGAAAGGATCAGGTTCCTGATGCCGCTGACCAGGTTGGAGCGGCTGGAATTGAAATCAATGTACTCATCATCTCTGGACTGGCGTGCCTCTGTAACCAGTGTCTCTGTGGTAACAAAATCACCAAATGCGATAACATAGCATACAAGTGCCAGAGGAAGCGCTTTGACAAACATGGAGACCGGCGGGATTCCCACACCAAAGATACTTACCTGTGAGATGATCTCTTTGAACTGCGGGATCTTGATAAAGGTTCCCAGCTCCAAATCAGGCGCATCCAGCTCTCCTACAAGAAGACCTACCACCATGGCGATCAGATACGGGAAAAGGTTTCCATACCTGGCAACAAGATCCAGGAATTTGTTGTTCTTTCTCTTCTCCTGATATTTATCTGAAAAGCTGATCAGGATCAGAAGGCCTACACCGGCAACGATCGCCAGCGGATACTTATGCATGTTGCCGCCCTCTCCCAGCTGTCCTGCCATAACCGTCACCGGCGCAGCAAGAAGGATACCACCCTTAACAGAATTTGGTACTGCATGGACAAATTTATCCGCAAGTTTGGTGATGCCCATAAATATGAACACGAGACCAACCAGCATCTGCAGGGCGATCATTGCCTGGATACGTTCTTTTCCCATAGGGAAGCCTTCCAGGAATACGATCGTCAGCGGAAGGGTCGGTGTGATCCATCCCGGTACAACCGGATCACCAAGTAAGCTGTGTAGCATATACAGCATGGTCTCTATGATCACACAGCTCCATGCCAGCTCATAAGGCAATCCCAGATATTGTTCCAGATAAGGAACCGCCGCCAGTGCCGTAACCCCGAGGATCAGGCCCTGGATAAACTCTACGGACTCAATTTTATAGTGAATAAACGGAAAACGAATCTGAAATGGCCCAAACGGAATGTAGGGCAGTTCGTTTTCTCTTCGCTGTCTTGCTGCACGTGCCATAACGATTCTCCTTTGTCGTTTTTTTTTGATAATACATATATAGTATCTTTTATTTTGTAAGTTTGTTAATTAACAAACATTTCCAGAAACGGTAAAGTCCAATCCGGGAATTGTTCCCGAATTGGAACTTTGTTTTGCACAGATTCAGTCATCATTGTCTGTATCCATACAATGATTCACTTTTTTTACTGTAGTCAAACGGATATTCACCCCAAGGGATTTCCTTGATCCAGTCAAGCCTCTTTTCCACGGTTCATCTTAACGAACAGTGCAAGAAGGATTCCTATGAATGTCACTGCCATATTGAGAAGCAGGATCATTCTCGGAGCACTGGTTCCGGCAGTCTTTGTAATGTAGCCGGCCAGTGTCAGAATGGTGTAGTTCGCAACGCTGGATGCGATCATGACCATGGATGTTGCAGTTCCCTTGTTTTCCGGGAAGAACTCCGCAGTTGTGGAAACAGCCAGCTGAAGCACACCGCCTGCGCCTGCAAAACCGATCACAAATCCACCGATAAGACAGATTGTCGGATTCTGGATAAAGTAGCACAGTCCCAGCATGATGAAAGAGATCAGCGGATAAATGATCAGGATATTGATCTCCTTCAGTCCTTTTTTGATAAATACAGAGGAACACAGGATTGCTGCAAAGGTTCCTACTGCATAGAAGGACTGGATCTTGGAAGGATCACTTAAGTTATAAAGCTTTCCGAGCTCCTGGTTACAGTTCAGCCACAGCATAAATGTGGAAGAGCTTGTAAATCCGATCAGGATCGCTGCAAGAGCTGTAGGAGTGATCTTTAATTTTGTTTTTTCTCTCTTTACTGTACCTGCTGTATTTCTCTCTGGGAATGGCAGGATCAGGATCAGGATTCCATCGATAAAGATCGCAGCACCTGCAACAATAAAGATGGTTCTGTAGGACATATTCGCTACCGCTACAAATCCGATGAGGAAAGGAAGCAGGAACTGGCTGATACACATGGAGAATTTTGTAAACAGGTTCGCTACAGAAGGATTGTTTACGTAAATCTCCATACATGTCGGGCTTACGCAGGTGTCCAGGAAGGAGTTTGCGATACCGCCTACAATGGCAAAGGCGTAAGCAACTCCCATAGACGGAGCAAATGCGATTCCCATAAAGTATGCTGCGTAACAGATCACGCCGATAATTCCGCTTAATCTGCGTCCGAATTTGTCGGACAGGGGACCGGAAAACGGAAGAGAGATCAGTCTTCCAAGTCCAAGTGCGGCAATTACAGATACTACCATGCTGACATCCATAGTTCCATCACTTAAAGCCTTTGCTCCCCAGTGAGCCGCAAGCTCCGGCTTGTACTGACCCATGATGGAAGCTCCGATCCCATGGATGAAATATGTAAAATACAGTGCGATAGAAGTAATCACTAAATTTTTCTTACCTGTCTGGCTCATTTTTCTTATTTCCCTTCGTTCTCAGCCTGGAATTTCTGGTACTCATCTGTCGGCATCTCAAGACCTGTGTAAAGCTTGTAAGATGCTGCACCCTGCCACAGAAGCATTCCTTTTCCGCCTACAGCAAGCTTCACGCCTGCTTCTTTTGCTTCTTTTACCATCTTTGTCTCTGCCGGATTGTATACGCAGTCAGCAACAACAAGATCCTTATGGAACATGGATTTGTCAACCAGTGTGATGTCATCATGTGGTTTCATTCCTGCAAGTGTTCCGTTCGCGAGGATATCTGCGTTTGCGATCTCTTCTCTCAGTTTGTCCTGGTCGTCAAGACAATATACGCTTACTTTGCAGTCCGGTACTTCTTTTGCAAGCTTCTCAGCAGTTCCTTTTGCTCTGTCAAGGAATGGATCGTCAGGGTTGAAGATCGCGATGGATGCAGCTCCGTCAAGGGCACACTGTACAGTAAGGGCTGTAGCTGCACCGCCTGCTCCGAGGACTACCATCTTTTTGCCCTTTACATCAACACCGTGCTCTTTCAGATTGCGGACAAATCCGATACCATCTGTGATATGTCCAACAAGTTTTCCATCCTCATTTACGATAGTATTTACAGCGCCGATGATCTTTGCTGCCGGTGAAAGCTCATCTACACACTGCGCTACTTTGTTCTTGCAAGGCATGGTTACGTTGCATCCTCTCATTTTGAACAGACGCATTGCATCAAGAGCTGCCGGAACCTGATCTTCTTTGATATCAAATGCCATGTAAGCATAGTCCAGGTTATGGTACTGGAAGCTGAAGTTGTACATAGCCGGGGATCCGGAATGTCCTACAGGGCTTCCGATCAGTGCAAGTAAACCAGTTGTTCCTTTAATTCTCTGTTCCATTTCTTTTTACCTCCTGCATTTTCCCCTGTCAGACACCGGATATATTTTCTCCGGTGTCTGTCGGGCCATCTTTTTAATCTTTATACTGTCCGGTTTATCGGATAGTTATTTTCTTTTGTATCAATACGATCAGCGACTGGCAGATCAGATCCTGGAAGCTACCTCATAAGCCTCTTTTGTTGCATCCAGTGCACGTCTTGCACGGATAGCATCTCCGATCACATGTGTCTCAGGTACAAGGTCTTTGATCTTCTCTTCCAGAGGATTGTAGTTGCGGAATCCCATGGAAAGGATCACAGAATCATATCCTCTTGACTCGTGACGTACTCCGTCAGCGGTCTCATATTCTACCCCGTCTTCATAGAATTTGCATACCTTTGCTCCGGTGATCTCCTTGATTCCGTAGTCCTCGAAATCCTTCATCAGATATACTCTGTGCTCGTGGATCACGTCTGCACCTACGGTATCACGGAACTCGATAACAGTTACATCATGCTCCTGCTCGCCTAAAAATGCAGCTGTCTCGCATCCAACCATTCCACCGCCGACAACGAGAACCTTTTTGCCTGCTGCTCTCTTGCCATCCAGAAGATCAGAGCCGTGGATGATAGCCGGATTGTCGATTCCCTCGATCGGAAGGATCAGAGTCTTGGAACCGGTGGCAATGATCACGCTGTCCGGCTTCTCTTCTTTGATAAGCTCCGGAGTTACCTCACAGTTCATCACGATCTTAACGCCATCCTTCTGGCAGCGATGGATGTAGCTGCGGATCATGTTTGTGATGTCACCTTTTCCTGGCGGATATGCAGCAAGTCTCATGTTTCCGCCGAGAACATCTCCTGCCTCATAAAGTGTTACCTCATGTCCTCTCTCTTTTGCGATAAATGCAGCGGAAAGTCCTGCAACACCGCCACCGATAACCATAACCTTCTTCGGCTCTTCCGCTTTCTCAAGCGGCTCTGCCTCATGACCCAGGAATGGGTTTGTCAGACAGCATACCGGATTTCCTGCATACATGTTTGCAACACAGCCCTGAAGACAGGCGATACAAGGAGTCATATCCTCAAGACGCTCTTCCTGTGCTTTCTTCGGCATAGCCGGATCTGCAAGGCTCTGACGCCCGAATGCCACAAGGTCAGCTCTTCCTTCTTTTACCATCAGCTCTGCGAACTGTGGCTCTGTATAACGTCCAACTGTGATCACCGGGATATTTACCGCACGTTTGATCTCTTCAACCTCTGCTGCGGAAAATCCACCGTGGATAACGGTCGGTGCCCACATAAACTCATCCTTGATATGAACAGCACGGGATACATGAAGTCCGTCCAGTCCACAGCTTTCCAGATATGCTGCGATCGCTGCACTGTCGTGGACATCAAGTCCGCCCGGAACCTCGTCTGCACAGTTGATTCTTGCAAGAACTGCAATTTTTCCCTGTGTTGCTTTTTTAACTTCCTCAATGATCAGACGGGAGAAACGCATACGGTTCTCAAAACATCCGCCAAACTCATCCACTCTCTTGTTTGTTCTCGGAGAAAGGAAGGTACTTACCAGATAACCGTGTGCCATATGGATCTCAACAGCATCCGCTCCTGCTTCCATTGCTCTTCTTGCGGCCTCACCGTAGCCTTTGATCAGCTCGTAAACTTCCTCAGTTGTAAGCTGCTTCGGAATATCACGTCCGCATACAGACGGAATGCTGGTTGCTGCTGTGATCGGTGCTCCTGCGTTCTTTGCATTCCCCTCAGGACCTGCGTTCTGAAGCTGGATGGACACCTTTGCTCCTTCTGCATGACATCCGTCGATGACCTTGCGGAAGCTTTCGATCGTAGTGTCGTCGTAAAGACATGGTTTACGCGGGCCGCCCTTTGCGCCTTTGTGAACTACAGTAGCCTCGATGGTGATCAGACCAAATCCGCCTTTTGCTCTTTCTCTGTAATATGCAGCGGACTGCTCACTCATTGTTCCGTCTGTGTTTGCAAAGTTATTTCCCATTGGCGGAACAACAAAACGGTTCTTTACTGTCATAGGACCGATCTCGATCGGCTGAAACATCGCATTGAATTTCATATGCGTTCTCCTTTCCTCTGAAACAATCTTTTTGTTTCTTTCACGGGAACGCCCTGTCACCGGTATGACATCGGAAACAGGGACCCGTCTGAAATATCAGTTTCTTATATTAATTACAGTACTTCCGGCCAAGCCTCTTCCAGTACCTTCTTTGTGTTCTCATATGTATGTTTTGCAGCATACTCGATACCTTTTTCAAGGTTTGCATCGCTGATAACCTCTACGCCGATGGCATTTGGCTTAATGCCTTTTTCTTTGATCATTTTTACGAACGGAACAGTTGTTCCGATTCCTGTTCCAGGAGCAAGACGGTCATGCATGGACTCATCTCTTAAGATCGTTGTTGCATATGGTCTTTCCCATACATCGTTGATCTGGATGGATACGATCTTGTCTGCCGGGATTCCCTCAAGTACAGAAAGCTCGATCGGCTGGTTTGCTCTTACCCAGTGCCATGTATCAAGGATCAGTTTTGCATTCTCGCAGTCAGTAGCTTTTACAACAGCCCAGCCCTTTTTCACATCCGGGATTCCGCTGTATGGCATTGGCTCAACACCGATGATGTATTTGCCTGCTCTGTGGCAAAGCTCACGAAGCTTCTGTGCTGTGTACTCTACGGAATAGTTCTCCATCAGTCCGCAGTTGATCTGTTTTACGTTAAATAATTCACACATATGGAAGCAGAGCTGTTCTTTGTATTTCTGCTCATAGGAACGATGCTCCTCTGCCCACTGCACGATGTACTCAACCTCTGTTACCTTCATGTCATATTTATCCAGGATTGCCAGGATATCCTCGTCGAAAAGTCCCTCATTCAGGGCATCTACGTAGGTTTCTGCTCTCAGGCCGATTCCCTCATAGCCAGCCTCTTTGGCAGCTTTTACACGGTCCTCAAATTTGCACTGATCTCCCAGTGTCCAGGAACTGATTGTGATTGGAAATTCTTTTGACATGATAATTCCTCCTGAAAATTTAAATAATTTTATTTGGTTTTTTTAAATTATTTTGTATCTTTTTTCTATAAGCATTATATAACTTTGTTAAATACAAAACAAATTGATTGTACCAGGAGAATCCATAGATTTTATCAATATATCATGTTATACTATATAAAACATATTCAGCCGTATTGCCGCCGTCACTGCATACGGCCCGGCAAATCTCTTATGTCTGTCAGACTTACCGGGGATCTGTCCGAAGTAAAACATTCAGATAAACTTACGAAAGGAGTATTGAAAAATGAATCTGTATCATCTTCGCTATTTCGTGACACTGGCTCATCTGGAACATTATACAAAAGCTGCGGATGTTCTGGCCATCACACAGCCCAGCCTAAGTCACGCGATCTCTTCTCTGGAGGAAGAGCTTGGAGTGAAATTATTTGAAAAAAACGGACGGAATGTTTCTCTCACCAAATATGGCAAGTCTTTTCTGGAGGATGTGGAACAAACCCTGAACCGGCTGGATTCCTCCGTAAACGGTCTCCAGCTTGCAGGAAAGGGAGAAGGACAGATCGATGTGGCTTTTCTCAGAACTCTGGGTGTTGACTTTATGCCAAAGATCATCCGCAGCTTTCTTAATGCCAATAAGGGAAAACAGATCCATTTCAATCTGTTCTGCGATAAGGTGCTTACCGGCGATATCCTCACCGGACTGAAAGAAAAGAAATACGATATCGGCTTCTGTTCCAAATTTGACGACGAACCACTGATCGAATTTATTCCGGTTGCCAAGCAGGATCTGGTCGTCATCGTTCCGCCGGAACATCCTCTTGCTGAGAAATCCGAGATCCATCTGGAGGAAACGCTTCCATACAAGCAGATCATCTTCAAGAAGAGAAGCGGTCTCCGCCAGATCATTGACCAGTTATTTAAGAGCATCGGTCAGTACCCGGATGTGGCTTTTGAGATCGATGAGGATCAGGTTGCCGCAGGATTTGTTGCCAATGATTTCGGCATCTGCATTGCACCGGATATCCCGATCCTTCACTCTCTGAACCTTAAGATCCTGCCCCTTGTCTCTCCAAGCTGGCAGCGGAATTTCTACATGGCCATGCTGAAGGATGTATACCATCCGC
Organism: Ruminococcus sp. AM26-12LB; assembly: GCF_003480785.1. Lineage (NCBI taxonomy): Bacteria > Bacillati > Bacillota > Clostridia > Eubacteriales > Oscillospiraceae > Ruminococcus > Ruminococcus sp. AM26-12LB. Next base: position 76,612 of record NZ_QUJX01000004.1, read on the forward strand.
CGGTCGTGGAAGCCTTTAAAAAATTTGTGATCGAGGAAACCTCGAGGGAGATTTTTTATAAGACCAATTAAACGATCTGTTCATCTGCAAATATATGGTCCGGATCTTTTATATCATAAAGGACAGCTGCCCGATCTCCGTTCTGTTTTTGTACGGTTTATCGGACAGCTGTCCCTTTTATATGTAAAACTATTCTGTTTTATGATCAGCAGTTATTTATTTGCCTCTGCCTCACGAAGTCTGTGGATCAGCTCCTCGCAGATCTCAAGCTCACTCTTTCCGTCTGTCTCAACAACTATATCTGCTGCTGCCTCATATTTCGCGCGACGTTTTTCCAACAGATCCGCGATAAATGAAACATTTTTGTTGTTCTCAAGTAAAGGACGGTCATGATTATCCTTTACACGTTCCAGAATAGTTTCCGGCTTTGCAGTCAGAAGTACAACACGGCCATTTTTTTTCATCTCGGTAACATTGCGCTCCCGCATCGGAACACCACCGCCACAGGATACTACAACATTCGATCTGGACTGCATCTCGATCAGAAGATTTGTCTCGAGCTCACGGAAATACTCTTCACCGTAAGTCTCAAAGATATCGGAAATGCTCATTCCCTGTCTCTCCACGATACACTGATCCATCTCCACAACATCCATGGCAAGAACATTCTTCAGATAATCGGAGATCGTAGATTTACCAGCTCCCATAAATCCGATCAGGAAGATATTATAATTGAAAAGATTTCTGGACTGGATTCTTTTACTGTTCTGTGTGATGCTTGCAAAAACATCATTGACCTCTTTCTTATGACGTCTGCCTTCCATTCTGGCTTCCAGCCATCCTTTCTGCTTCGCCTCCTGTTCCGGCTGAAGTACCGGAAGATCGTTAGCTTCCTTGTATACCATGATGTCCTCTACGATCCTGTTTCTCATAAGGAGTGCGTCCAGGATGATCTCATCGCACTGTCCAAGGCTTTCTCTTAATACTTCTAACTGGTTCATAATATCTCCTTTACTTCGTTCATTTTATTACGGATTTCCGTCATCACTTTATCACTTTAAATCAAGCATCTATCCTTATTATACCAACTGGTCATTTTTATCTCAACCCAAATTTTCATTGAATTTACGCATGTGATCTATAGATTATTTTTATAATTTTTAGGCACGGCAAAGATATCTGACGCCGGACTTCACGCTATGATGGACTGAATTGTTTGCAGTAATTTATGGAATTGCTATAGTATTCACGCTAGGATCTGTGTCAAAAAAATCTCCGCCCTTTTACAGAAGCAGAGATTTTTTACAGAAATTTTATCACCAAGATTCTACTGTATCACTTCATAGATCCGGTAATGCTTGTATATATAATCCCGGAACTGCTCCACAAGCGCACTTGGATACCGGTTTTTCATCATTCCCATGTATATGTAACGACGGCAGTGCAGATTCTCAATATTTAAGATTTTCACAGGAAGTGTATGGATCACCGGTACATCCGGCACAATGCCTACACCAAATTCCTCCGCCACCATACCTGCCAGTGCACCATCCTCTTCTACCTCAAAGGCCGTCTCCGGTGAAAGTCCTTCCTTTTCGAAAAGCTCCCGGATCACAAAATACAGTCCGCTTGCAGGGGTAAAGGTCACCTGCGGATACTGCCCCAGCTCTTTTATGGTCACTGAATTTCGGTCTGCAAGAGCATGGTTCTCAGGCACTACAGCCACCAGCTTTTCTTCTGACACCGGCACAAAGCTGATCTCCTTCTCGCCCTCTGCCCGGGAACAGAAGATCACGTCGAATTTCTCTTCCTTCAGACCCCGGATCAGACTTCCGGTAGCTGCATTCTGAAAACGGAAATCAATCTTCTTCCCCTCCTGTTCATTAAGGAACCCCCGGACAAGCTCCGGGATAAATCTGCGTCCCTGGGTATGGATATACCCGATGGAAATACTTCCTCCCGGAATCCTTGCCGCTTCCTGTATCCTCTCCACACCAAGATTCAGGATATGTAAGGAGTCCTGCACATATTTCAGAAACATTTCCCCGTATTTGGTCATGGTCACATTTCTTCCATGACGCTCAAAAAGTGGAACCTGCAGTTCCTTTTCAAGGTTGGAGATCGCATGGCTCAGACTTGGCTGGGTTATATCCAGCCGCTTGGCTGCTCTGGTATAATTTTCGATCTGGGCAAGAGTCACAAAATATGTGAGCTGATTTAAGTTCATATGTCAAAAAATCCTTTCTTTCCTCCGCGCAAGAGACTTTCAGGCAGGTAAGCTCAGACACCTCGCTACCTGGTCTGTTTCACACTCCAAGGCTCAGGAGTTCTTTTCCCGCCGCAAGTCTCTCATAAAACTGCTCATAAAAATCCCGCTTCTCATCATAAGGCTTCCTGTAAAACTGGTTTACCACATACATGTTCAGGTTTCGGATCAGATCACTGTCCTCGCTCTCATAGAGAACCGACTGGACATCCAGAAGAAAATAATGCCAGTCACAGACAAATTTTTCGTAATTTCGAAAATCCGGAGTATCTACCCATTTCCGGACCTTGATCTTACTGCGGCTGGTCTTTTTGCACTCGTGGATCTGAAGGATGTATTTAAAACCACCGTCCTCATAGTATCTTCCCAGCGGGAACAAACGGCAGAAGCCCGGACGGAAACTGTGGATGGAGCATCTTCCGTTGCCATTCAGAAATACGCATCGTTCCTCTGCCCCTGTCATCCTAAGATGCGGCAGAATATTTCCGTCTGTGACGCCAAGCTCTATTTTTCCGGCAAGCAGCTGGTCCACACTTAAGTGAAGTCCCTGACTTAACCGCCATACATCCAGCGGATCCAATACAACAGAATCTCCCATTCCCGTACAGCAGTCAAAACAGCCCTTACAGTCCTGACAGTCTGCCTTTACCATGTCATTTGCCTCGTATAAACGACCGTCGGAAATTTCCTCCAGTGTAACCTCCCGCCGCATTAGACAAGTGCCTCCAGTCCTGTAACTCCCCAGTCCTCAGCCAGGCTTTTCAACCCGTCCAGGATCTCCTCCCTGGAATAATCGTGATCATCCAGGTAATCCACGTCCATATCATTGAGATGCAGATAAAAGGTAAGGGCAAGCTCCAGATAATCTGGATCATCTTCCTCCATGTTCATAAGAAGCTCATTTTCCGCTCCGTTGATGTCACCCTCATCAGCAAGTCCGATAACCTTCTTAAAAAGCTGGTCTGCCTCTGTATAATCTGCCTCTGCTGCAGGAAGTGTATACTGCGGCATATCTCCCTTAAGAAGAAGTCTTGTGATCAGTCTTGCGATATCCTGAATATTTCCTGACATTCTGTCATCCTGTAATCCCAAATCGTTTTCCTCTCTTTCTGCTGTCCTGTTCTGCCAGACACATTTCTCCGACCGACGTATCTGCATCCGGTCCTCCGCTCATCCGAACCCCGGATATCTGGACAGGCAATTTATTTAATCCAGTTTAATTCCTGACAACGCCTGCGCAAATGCATTGTTCACCGGCTCATTGGCCTCTTTCTGCTGTTTCTTAAGATAACGCTGCACATCACGCTTATTCACACCTGCACCCTCTTTGGCTCGTCTTGCCTGGAAGGATGAAAGCTTTTCTTTATAGCCGCACTGACATACAAAGGTCTCTTCTTTTCCCTTCAGAAGCATCTCCATACGCTTATGGCATTTCGGACAGCGCGCATTGGTGGTCCTGGATACTGTCTCTCTGTATCCGCATTCCCGGTCCTCGCACACCAGCATTTTGGCATTCTTTCCGTTGACTGCCAGAAGATGTTTGCCGCAGTTAGGGCACTTCTTGTTTGTCATATTGTCATGGCGGAAGGTTCCCTGTCCGCCTTTGATCTCATCTACGATCTCACAGGCATATTTACGGATCCCTGTGAGGAATTTATCCTGACGGAGCTTTCCGTTTGCAATATCACTGAGCTTCATCTCCCAGTCTGCGGTAAGCTCCGGCTTTTTCAGTTCTTCCGGAACCAGCTCCAGAAGCTGTTTCGCCTTGGAGGTAATGTAGATCTCATTGCCTCTTTTTTCCATCATAAAGCTGTTGAAAAGCTTCTCAATGATGTCCGCTCTTGTGGCTACCGTTCCAAGTCCACCGGTCTCACCAAGGGTTTTTGCCGCTTTTTTGTCGTGGCTTTCCATAAAATGAACCGGATTTTCCATGGCACCAAGAAGTGTGGCCTCTGTAAATCTGGCCGGTGGTTTTGTTTTGCCTGCTGTAAGAGCTGCTCCTTCCACAGTAAGTATCTGACCTTCCGTAAGCTCCGGAAGCTTCTGGTCTTTCAGCTTATCCGATGAATCCTCTTCTTCCTCATCCTGCCAGCCGCCTTCGTAGACTTCTCTCCATCCGGCGCTTTTTACGATCCGTCCGCTTGCCGCAAAAGTCTCTCCTGCTGCCGTTCCTTCCATACTAACCTGCTCATATACAGCCGGCGGATACAGAACGCTTAAGAAACGGCGCACAACCATATCGTAGATCTTCCGCTCCTCGTTTGTCATATGATCCAGCTGTACAAACTGTTCTGTAGGAATGATGGCATGATGGTCACTGACTTTCTTATCGTCTACAAAACTTGCATTGGCCTGGATTGGTTTATTGGCCAACGCACCGGCAAGTTTCCGGTAAGGACCTGTCCCGCATGCCTGAAGACGTTCTTTAATGGTAGGAACGACATCTTTTCCTATATATCTGGAATCCGTTCTTGGGTAGGTAAGGACTTTGTGATTCTCGTAGAGCCTCTGCATGATATTCAGAGTTTCCTTTGCAGAAAAGCCGTATTTCTGATTGGCTTCTCTCTGAAGAGTGGTCAGGTCATAAAGCCCCGGCGCATAGGTCTTCTTCGGCTTTCTGGAAACCTTTGTTATGGTAAGGTTGCTTTTTCCTGCCTTTGTCTGGATCTCCTGGGCACGCTCCTTCTTAAAGGTGCGGAGGCTTCCGCTTTTTCCGTCACGCCAAGTCCAGCGTACATTTCCCGCCTGCAGAGTGATCCCGTAATAATCCTCCGGCTTAAATTCCCGGATCTCCTGCTCTCTTCTTGCGATCATGGCAAGGGTGGGGGTCTGCACACGTCCGCAGGAAAGCTGGGCATTATATTTACAGGTCAGCGCTCTGGTCCCGTTCATTCCCACCAGCCAGTCCGCCTCCGCCCTGGCCTGTGCCGCACGGTAAAGATCATCATAATCATGGCCGTTTTTAAGGTGGGCAAAGCCGTCACGGATTGCTTTGTCCGTTACGGATGAGATCCACAGACGCTTAATAGGTTTATGGCAGTCTGCCTTTGCAAGGATCCACCTTGCAACCAGTTCTCCCTCTCGTCCGGCATCTGTGGCAATGATGATCTCCCCGATATCCTTCCTGTAAAGCTGGGTTTTCACCGCATTGTACTGCTTGGAGGTCTGGCGTATCACCACCAGTTTCATTTTCTCCGGCATCATGGGAAGCGTGGAAAGCTCCCATTTGGTATATTTTTTATCGTATTCTTCCGGATCTGCCAGTGTTACCAGATGTCCCAGGGCCCAGGTCACTACATAGTCTTTTCCTTCCAGGGTTCCGTTCCCCTTCTGACTACAGTGGAGGACTCTGGCAATGTCTCTGGCAACGGATGGCTTCTCCGCAATTACTAATGATTTCATATTTTTTTCTTTCACCTCTTACTCTTTGGAGCCTGTTTCCTAATGGCTCCGGGGTTCAACTATTATAGCATGAAAAAAGCACTTCGTCCAGAAAAGGGCCGAAGCCTTTTTCCGTCGAAATGCTCTTTACTTTCATATTACTCTCAGCAGCTGTTCATGCACATTTTCCGCTGATCTTATAGCCCACTCCACGAACTGTTTCCACCAGATCTCCTGCCGGGCCAAGCTTCTGGCGAAGGGTACGGATATGTACATCTACGGTTCTGCTCTCCCCGTCGAATTCATATCCCCAGATCTGATTTAAAAGCTGTGTTCTGGAAAGAACCGTACCACTGTTTTTCAGAAGGAGACAAAGCATCTCGTATTCTTTCAGTGTCAGATTCACAGGCTCCTGATCAACAGTTACCTCATGTCTTCCCGGACATACATAAAGATTTTCCATACGATACTCCTCTGCGCCATTGTCCTCTGCTCTCCGAAGAAGGGCACGTACCCTGGAGATCAGTTCCATCATACGGAACGGCTTCGGAATGTAATCATCTGCACCGCTGTCCAGACCTACCACGGTATCAAACTCACTTCCTTTTGCAGTAAGCATGATCACCGGAAGTTTCCGCACATCCGGACGGATACGGATTTTTTTTAAAATAGACAGTCCGTCTTCCTCCGGAAGCATAATGTCCAGAAGCACCAGTGAAGGCAGTTCTTTTTCCAGCGCTTTCCAGAAAAGTGATGGCCGTTCAAAACCCTGTGCCTCCAGACCCTGACTGTTTAATGTATATACAACAAGTTCACGGATACTTTCATCATCTTCCACAAGATATATCATAATTTTCCTCCAGCTTCATTTTTCATCTGATACGTGCAAGTATAAAGTGCATTCGTAAAATCCAACATAGAAAAAAGGTTAAGTTTATGTAAAATATAGAAATCCTTAAGAAATTTTAATTTGTAAAAGCCGAACGTCAATGTTATGATAAAGCAGAGAGTTGTTTGGAGGTTTTTTATTATGTATTCTTTTATTGTGAATCCCAATTCAAGATCCGGTGAGGGACGTAATGTCTGGAACCGGCTTCGCAGCATCATGGAAAGTCAGGGGATCTCATATCAGTATTTTCTCACAGAATATGTGGGACACGCCACAGTACTGGCACAGAGGATCAGTGCCGCCGGAACACCGGAGGATCCGGTAACTCTGGTAACAGTAGGCGGTGACGGCACTATTTACGAAGTACTTACCGGGATCATTGATCTGTCTTCGGTTGTTTTCGGATTTATCCCGGTCGGGTCCGGCAACGATTTCTGCCGCAGTATGGGCCTGCCCTTTGATCCTTTTGAAGCGCTTCGCTCTATCCTTGAAAACAGACGGACCATTTTCATGGATGTTCCTGTTCTCCACCTTGGCAGCCATTCCTACCGTTTCGGCATCAGTGCAGGAATGGGCTACGATGCGGCAATCTGTCAGGAAGTCCTGATCACACCTGGCAAAAAATTTCTCAACCGTCTCCATATGGGTAAACTCATCTACCTTATGGTGGCACTGAAGCAATTTCTCTTCCTTACTCCGTCCCCGGTCACGATAACACTTGACGGGAACAAGCCACAAACCTTCAGCAGGACTTGGTTTGCGGCTGTAATGAACCAGAAATATGAAGGCGGAGGCTTTAAATTCTGTCCAAACGCCAGTCCGGAGGATGGTTTACTGGATGTGATCGTTATTGAAGGAATCTCCAAGCTGAAAATGCTGTTCTGCCTGCCGAGCGCTCTCTGGGGAAAACATACCCGCATTCGCGGTGTACATATTTTACAGTGCAGGAACGTACATATTACAAGTGACCATTCCCTTCCTGTGCATAAAGACGGAGAATCCGGCGGAATCCAGCGTGAATTTTCTGTGACCATTGAAAAGAAACCTTTAAAAATCATAATGCCTGTGTTATAGTAGCAGGTAGATACTTAACAAAAAAGAAGCTTAAGGCTGACATCAGCCATACCTCAAGAAAAGGAGCGGCAAAATGTTGAGTAAAATAAAAAAATACAGGCACGGTTTTATCATAGCAATCTATTTCGTTGCCTATCTTATCCTGTTTGGATATCTGGAGCAGCGGCCTGTACGAGCCTACCATGTTGTACATACTGTTTTTGATGATATGATCCCGTTCTGCGAGATTTTTATTATTCCGTACCTTTTATGGTTTCCATATGTGGTAATAACGGTTGTGTATTTCCTGTTTCGCAATAAGAATAAAAAGGAATATTTCCAGCTGATCTTCAACCTGATGATGGGAATGACGGTTTTCCTTGTTGTTTCCTACATCTATCCGAACGTTCAGTATCTCCGCCCTGCGGTATTCCCCAGAAGCAACATCTTTACACGACTGGTGGCCGAGCTCTATCGGACAGATACTCCCACCAACATCCTGCCAAGTATCCATGTATTTAATTCCCTGGCTGTTTATTTTGCCATTCATCACTGCCAGGCACTGAAAGACAGGAAATGGCTTCAGCGAGGAGCCCTGATCCTTTCTGTTCTGATCATCCTGTCCACCATGTTTATCAAGCAGCACTCCGTGATCGATGTATGTCTTGGTACCACACTGGCACTGTTCGGACATCTCCTGTTCTATCCACAGAGAGTGGAGGATTACGAGGAACAGCGCTCCCTATCTCATATGCGCAAGAAGAAGCCGGAACAGAATTTATAAAAAAAGCCCCGTTGGGGGCTTTTTTTAATTAAATCCATAAAACTTCTGACAGATCTTATAGGCTGCCACAAACATCTTTCTTCCACCTCTTCCGGGAAGATTGGACACCCTTCCGAAGAGACTTCTCCGAAGCTTCCGGTACAGTCCCATATTCTGGTCTTTGATGTAATCCTGCAGCTCCTGTTTTTTATCCAGGCATTCCTGCGTTGCAGCTCTTACCAGCATGATCGAAGAAACGGTTGTGATGATATCCAGATAGCTGAACATATAAGCACGAAGTCTGCGGTTGCTCACATTAGCCTTCAGATAGGCGTCCACCATCAGTTTGTTTACACGGATCTGCTGATCGATACGCTTGATCATCACTTTCTCATTGACAGACTGATCATCTCTTCCAATAAAATATCGATAGAAATTTACATCCAGATAATAGAGATTTTTTACATAGGGAAGCGGCTCAAACGCAAACAGGTTATCTACGTAGAACGTATGCTTCGGAAGCTCCATTCCACAGTCATGGAGAAGTTTTGTACGGTATATCATGGAATGCATAAGGAGATACTGGCCTTTTTTCATGTGGCGTACCTCATCCCATCCGAAAATCTGGTTTGTCGGAAAACAGTGTCTGTACTGCATGACCTTTTTGCGGGTAGCTCCCTGCTTCTCATAAACGAAATTACTGATGAGAAGATCCACGGTCTCAGCCCCACGTGTCAGTTCATAAAGTGTTTTCAGGACCTCATAGTAGGCGTCCTGATTTACCCAGTCATCACTGTCCACAACCTTGAAATAAAGTCCTGTTGCGTTTTTGATTCCTGTGTTGACTGCCTGTCCATGGCCGCCATTTTCCTGATGTATGGCTTTTACGATAGTTGGATATTTCTCGGCATAATCATCTGCGATCTCGGCAGTACGGTCACTGGAGCCATCATCTACAATGATGATCTCCACTTCCTCTCCTCCGATCAGCAGGGAATTGATGCATTTTGACATATAAGCCTCTGAATTATAGCATGGTATTGCTACGCTCAAAAGTTTCATGAGTTTTCCTCCTTCATATATCTGGTGTATGCGCGAAACGCAGATGGTATTGCATATTTTTTATCGGATTCTCTCTTATCCACAAACAGGAACTCCCCCTGCGGTGCTTCTTCCAGAGAGGATACAGCGATACGATAAGCACACATCCTCCATTCAATATGGGAAAAAATGTGCTTCGCATCCGGCAGTGCTTCGATCCGCAGTGGTTCCAGCCCCATGGCTTTTACCCGGGCAAGTGCCGCCTTCTCCGTCAGATGTCCTTCCACATTTGGAAGCTCATAAAGACCTGCCAGAAGTCCTGTATCCGGACGTTTACGGATCGCTGTACCTGCTCCGTCCTGGATCACAAGGACCGTTCGCTGTTCTATGGTGCGGGCTTTCTTCGGTGCTTTTACGGGAAGTTCTTCTACAGTTCCATGCTTTCTGGCAAGGCAAAAATGCCCCAGCGGGCATTCTTCGCACTTTGCTGCTCCGTTTGGAACACAGACTACAGCTCCCAGCTCCATCATAGCCTGGTTGAAATCCCCTGGTCTGTCCTCAGACATCTGCTCTGTAAGATCATTTTCCACCGATTTCCGTACAGACTGTTTCATGATATCTCCACGGTTTTCGGTGAGTCTTGCGTATACCCGCAGCACATTTCCATCTACTGCAGGGACTTTCTTTCCGTAGGCAATGGACGCAATGGCACCTGCCGTATATCTTCCTATTCCTTTTAACGAGAGAAGTGTCTCAAAATCCTCAGGAATCCTGCCTCCATATTCTTCCATGACCTGAACAGCCGCTTTCTGCATGTTGCGGACACGGCTGTAATAGCCAAGGCCTTCCCACAGCTTGATGATCCTCTCTTCCGGTGCCGCCGCAAGGGCTGCTACATCCGGAAGTTCCTGGATAAAGCGCTGAAAATAAGGTTTCACAGCTTCCACTCGGGTCTGCTGGAGCATGATCTCAGATACCCAGGTATAATAGGCATTGTCTTTATCTCTCCAGGGCAGGATCCTTTTGTTTTTATCGTACCATTTCAGAAGGGGTTCTGCAATGTTTTCAGGCATATCGTTTCCTTTCTATAATCTTACCGGTATCGGATCACAGATCTTCATGGAATCTTCCGTGACAGCACAGTCATAGGCCAGAATGTGAACACCGGCATCTGCTGCCGCCTTAAGTGTTTCTCCAAATTCCGGATGTGTCTCCCGATTTGGTTCAAAATACCTTACACCCTTCATCTGGATCACCAGAAGAAGATACGCCTCATAGCCGTCAGTTGCTGCATGCATCAGCTCACAGAGATGCTTGATCCCCCGTTCTGTAGGTGCGTCCGGAAAGCGCACGATATTATTTTCTTCCAGAGTGACGCCTTTTACCTCGATAAAAGCCTTTCGCTTCCCGGATTCCACATACAGGTCAAAACGGGAATTTCCGTATGTCTTTTCTCTCCTGACAGTCACTTTCTCCGGAAAAAGATTTCCGGCCGCCACCCACTCTTCTGCTGCTTTATTTGGGGCCTGGGAATCCATATTGATCCAGCGGCCCTCCTTGTTCACACTGATCAGATCGTATTTCGTTTTCCTGGCAGGATTATCACTCTTTTCCAGGATCACTTCTGCTTCCGGAACAAGAAGTTCCCGGCATCTGCCTGTATTCTTCACATGGACCGTTTCCAGCTGATCCCCGATCTGCACATGAGCGATAAAACGGTTAGGCCTGTCTTTGAATATACCTCTGATCGTATTCTTATAATTCATAGTTTTTCCCTCGTAACCCTTACTATAACATAAAATCTTCAAAAGCGCAGTTGCTTTTTTTTCTTTTCTCATATAGAATTGTTTTGATAACTGTTCACTGGTAATATTCTGCGAGGTGTTTTTTGTGAGCGAAGGCCACAGAAAACCCGAGACATACCGCGCGAATTTATTCGATTAGCATAAATTCTGTGCATCGTGAAGCGTATTGCTGAGAACGGAGTGAACAGTAACTTGTTTTGTACTATGTCCAGTACAAAGGGTTGCTTTTTTTACATATCATAGTTTTTTGGGGAGGTTTTTCTGATGGACAGTATTATTTTTGATGTTGACGGTACGCTCTGGGATTCCACCGGAATCGTAGCTGAGGCCTGGAGTGATTACCTTATCCATACGGAGCACATGGATACCGACGTAAGCGCCAAACGACTGATGGGGCTTTTCGGCCAGCTGCTGCCGGATATCGCAAAGGCTCTTTTCCCTGAGCTTCCGGAAGCAGAACAGCTTCGTATCATCGACGGCTGCTGCCAGGCAGAGCACGAGGCACTGCTTCGCAAATGTGCTCCGCTGTATCCGGATCTTGAGGAAACACTGAAGATTCTTTCCAGCCGTTTTCCTCTTTTTATCGTCAGTAACTGCCAGGTCGGATATATTGAAGTGTTCCTGAAATCCACAGGCTTCGGACACTATTTCAAGGGCCATCTCTGTCCAGGTGACACCGGCATGGCCAAAGCGGAAAATATCATGAAGATCCGCGAGGATAATAATCTTTCCGATCCGGTTTATATCGGTGATACTATAGGAGACTTTAATGCCTGCCAGAAAGCAGGAGTTCCTTTTATCTTTGCTGAATACGGTTTCGGTCAGGTGGATAAACCGGATTACCGGATCACCAGGCCTTTTGACCTTACGGAGATATGCAGATGAGTATGAAAAAATCAAAATCCATAGACCTTACTTCCGGTCCGATCCTGAAAACGCTTTCAGAGCTTGCTCTTCCTATCATGGCATCTTCCCTTCTTGGAACTGCCTATAATATCACAGATATGGCCTGGATCGGACTTCTGGGCTCCAAGGCAGTTGCCGGTGTCGGTGTGGGCGGCATGTATGTGTGGCTTTCCCAGGGACTTGTAGCCCTTCCGAGAATGGGCGGACAGGTAAACACCGCACAGTCCTGCGGCCGGAAGGATTATAAAGAGGCACGTTCCTACGCGGCCAGTGCCCTGCAGATGACCATTCTCTTCGGGCTCTTATTTGCTGCAGCAAGTATTATATTTCTTGATCCTCTGATCGGATTTTTTAATCTGACAGACCCGGAAGCATATTCTTCTGCCAGATCTTATATGCTGATCACCTGCGGACTGATCATTTTTTCCTTCCTGAACCTGACTCTCACCGGACTTTTTACAGCCCAGGGAGATTCCAGGTCTCCACTGATGGCCAATTTTCTTGGACTTGTGGGAAATATGCTCCTGGATCCGCTCCTAATCCTTGGCATTGGACCTTTTCCACGGCTTGAAACGGCAGGTGCTGCCATTGCCACAGTAACTGCACAGTTTCTGGTTTTTGCAGTGCTGGTTTTCCGGATCTTTACTTCCGGGCTGGAAACAAATGTACTTCGTGAACTTCATCTTTTTTCACGTTTTCCGAGAAAATTTTATAAAAATATCTTCCGCATTGGTTTTCCAACCGCTATCCAGAGCATGCTCTACTGTATGATCTCCATGGTACTGACCAGAATGGTTTCCGCCTTCGGTGCTGCTGCCATTGCTGTCCAGCGTGTGGGCGGACAGATTGAATCCGTTTCCTGGAACACCGCGGACGGCTTTGCCTCTGCCTTAAATGCTTTTACCGCACAGAATTTCGGTGCAAAAAAATACGACCGCATCCGCCAGGGCTACCGTATTTCCTTTGGTATCCTGACAATCTGGGGCCTTATCATAACTGCAGCCTTTGTGCTGCTCCCACGCCCGATCTCCGGACTGTTTTTCCATGATCCGGAATCCCTTGGGATTTCTGTAAATTACCTGATCATCATCGGCTTCTGTGAGGCTTTCATGGCCATTGAGCTGATGACCATCGGTGCACTGTCCGGCCTTGGTATGACCAAGCTCTGCAGTATCATCAGTATTATCCTGACAGGGGCCAGAATCCCGCTTGCCATGCTGCTGACTCATGCGGGAATGGGACTCAATGGTATCTGGTGGGCACTTTCCCTTACTTCTATCGTAAAGGGAATCATCTTTACTCTGACATTCCGGCAGACCAGCCGAACGAAATTAAACTAAATACAGACAGAAAAACTCCCCGCGGATACCGGAGCCTGATCAGACAGGTTACCGTTTCACGGGGAGTTCTGCTTTTTTACCTAAAGGATGGTTCTGATACTTCTGATCATTTTTTGATACATTTTGTTCTGAGTACAAACAGAAATACCGCAAGTATCACAAACAGAATTACTACATAGGCAATCTTTGCTGCTACACTTGTGGTGAATGCGTCAACTCCTGTAGCCACTCCGATAAGTATCAGACAGATTCCTGAAACCTTTTCCATTTTTTTCTCATCATACTTCTGGGCTCTGGCCTGTGTGTTTCCGCCTTTCATAAAAAAGGAACCGTGTCCGGTAAAAAGCATAAATCCTACTACCAGTGCTGCGATTGTAAGTATAAAGCTGAATGACTGATCAAACATAATGTTTTCCTCCTGCTAAAGAACAGGAGCCACACACCGGATCACCGGCTGGCTCCTGTTTGTTTTTTGACTACTGATCCGATCAATAGAAACAGACGATCGGAACATTATACTGGATAATGTTGTAAAGCTCTCCCGCTTTATCCGGCGGCATATTGATACAGCCGTGGGAACCTCCGGTTAGATACCGATCGTCTCCAAAATACGGCTGCCAGTCTGCATCATGGAATCCAATGCCTCCGTTAAACGGCATCCAGTAGGTTACCGGCTGTTCATAGGAATAGGTTCCGTCTGGTTTCTTGGTGCCACGTAACACATCCGGGCTCTTCTTATAGTACAAGGTGAAGATTCCAGGAGGTGTTTTTCTCTTCGGATCACTTGCAAGTCCGGATACGATATCTGATTCAAAGATCACATTTCCATCCTGATAATACCACATATACTGTTCTGTAAGGTCCACTTCAATGTAGGTATTTCCCAGATCATTCACACCATAGGAATTGGCTCTCATGGAATAAACCGGCTCTCTGGTCGTCTGAGCTCCGGACTGGATCTCCTGGGTAAGCTGTGCCACCTCTCCGTCCTGATCGATCTTCCAGCCATATGCAGAACCGGAAACCGAAACAGTTCTTCCGCTTGTTGTCTGGAACTGTCGCTCTGTACCTACTGTATCATGATCCGCTGCAAGCTGTGCCACATAATCCACGATATGCTGTTTGAAGGATGCATCATCCTGGATCAGCTGGCCCTTTTCGTCAAACTGCAGCCAGTTCTTGATGGTGCTTCCATCAAGTGTTACTGTCTCATCTCCAAATGTGTAGGTGATGCTTGCCCTCGCAAAGTTATTATATGCATCCACCGTTGCCTGCAGATCTGCACTGTCGCTGGTCACATCTGCTTTCACATAAGCATCCGGGTTACTGCCAAGATCTACTTCCCCGTCATCGCTGCTGATAGCATCACTGATCATCTGATAGGCTTCTTTTACCTTCAGTTCACTTCCCACTGTCTCCGGCACGATCGTAAACTCGGAATCATTAAAGCTTACGTACGCATTCTCCGGTGCTACCTGATTCTCTTTCTGGGCACAGTTCAGTGCTTTCACTTCTGACTCCAGCTTTGACTTGTCAAAAGCTGTCTGCTCACTGGCTGTGTAAGTCGTCTTTTCAAAAAATCCTCTCACCCATTCATAGGGCTTCTGCGCTTTCAAAAGCTTCAGAACTTCACCACTGGATATATAACGATAACTGATATCCGTTCCTTCTATAGTCTGCGGTTCCTGATCTCTGGCCTTTACCTGGATGGAATAGCCTTCCATTTTTTTTGCGATCTCCTGCTCAACCTCATATGCAGTCCTGTTGGAGCTGTCGATCCCGTTAATCGTTGTGCCCTCAAAGAAATGACTGGTGTAATAATAAGATACTCCTGCATATGCACAGCCTGCCACTACCAAAACCATGGCGGCGATCATTCCGGTCACCTTCAGTGCCTTATGCTTTTTCTTTTCGGGTATAACGATAGGTTCAAATTCAGATTCATCGATAGGTACGTAGGTGATCTTCCTTGGCCTTGCTGATTTCGAAGGTCTTGCCGACTTGTGAGCAGCTGATCTGTTATTTTTATTTTCAGGCTTAGGCTCTCCTGCAGTATCACTGACGATTTTTGCCATGGCATCATTGATCCTGTCCTCGATATCCCTCTTTTCATCGTTGCTCATATTTATTCACCTCTATGTTCATGTGCCTTCAAAAAAGGCATCTTTCCATTGATACTTTCTGGTCTTACTCACCAGCTTTTTCATTATATCATACTTTCCGGAAATTGCATCTCATTTCACGGTTTTTTTATAACTTATTTGTACCGTACAGCTTCCGCGCCATATCTTTCATAACATAGACGTACATTACCCAAAGGAGCACTGACGCAAAGATCCAGGCCACCGGACTTGCAAGACAGGTACCGATATAGCTACTTTTTCCGGCTGCAATGGTAGCGGTGATCCCTCTTCCTGCAAGCTCAGCCACACCGGCCATCATAGGAAGAAGACCATATCCCATTCCCTGGATACCGTTTCGCAGTACATTGACAAAATACAGAGGAATAAAAAACAGTGCCACACATTTTACATAGATTGCTACCATAGGAAGCACTTCTTTAATGTTATCTGAGATAAACAGATATGCGAAATATTTTCCCGCAAAGAACAGAAAACTACCAACAACAACAGAATATACAATTCCTATAAAATGCGAAGCCCGGAAGCCTTCCCGCACTCTCTCAAGCTTTCCGGCTCCGATATTCTGTGCATTGTAGGTAGCGCTGGCAGTTCCCTGTGCCACATATGCCTGGGTGAAGATCTGCTCGATCTTACTTCCTGCTGTAAACGCCGCCACCGCATAAGAGCCAAGCATATTTAAGGCTGACTGTACCATCATGGTTCCGATCGCCGTAATGGAATACTGCAGTCCCATTGGGATTCCCACACCGATCTGCTTGGCTGCGAGGTTACATCTGAAATACCAGTCTTCTTTTTTCATACGGAGCTCCGGCACAAACTTCCAGATATATACCAGACATAAGACTCCTGAAACTCCCTGGGAAATAATGGTAGCCCAGGCTGCTCCAGGCGCTCCCAGCTTAAACACGATGATAAATACAAGGTCAAGCACAATATTCAGCATTGCAGATAAGATCAGAAAATACAGTGGTACCTTACTGTTTCCCAGTGCACGGAGGATACTGGCCAGGATATTATATAATGCCTGGGCAAAAATCCCTCCGCAGATGATCATAACGTAAGCATATGCATCCTTGAAAATATCATCCGGCGTATGCATAAATTTCAGAAGTGCATGCATACCTGTCATGCTGACTGCTGTCATCACTGCCGAGATCAGCGCTGTCAGGATCAGAGCATTTCCCACGGTCTGACGCATCTCATCCATTTTTCCCGCACCGTACTTCTGTGCAGTCAGTACGGTAAAACCGGCAGTAAGTCCCAGAAGAAAGCCTATGATCAAAAAGATGATAGTTCCTGTTGAGCCAACTGCCGCCAGTGCCTTTGTTCCTACAAATTTTCCTACAACCACCGCATCTACCATATTGTAGAACTGCTGAAATACATTACCAATAAATACCGGGATCGTAAATCCCAGGAGCACTTTTATCGGTTTTCCCTGTGTCATGTCTGTTTTCATGAAATCTTTTTTCCCCCCATTTAATTTGATCGTTCCTAACCTTTGTGCTACTTTTTGTTATTCTTTTTATTATTCTTTCTGTAACTTTACAGTTGCTCAAAAGTTACCTGTTTTTATGTATCAGAGGGATTATAGTTGAAATGGAATGATTTTACAAGATGATTTTGAAAAATTTTTTCATGTGTGGAAACAGAAACAATCGGATGAAAAAATCCCGGCAGATCCGTAAAAATCTGCCGGGATTCCGTGAAGCTTATTTATTTCTCAACAAGAAGAGACTCTCCTGTCATTTCCTTCGGCTGCTCCATACCCATAAGCTGGATCAGAGTCGGAACGATATCTGCAAGACATCCGTTCTCACGAAGTGTGTATTTCGGATCTGCGTTTACAAGGATAAACGGTACCGGATTAGTTGTATGAGCTGTCCACGGCTCACCTGTTTCATAATTTACAAGCTGCTCTGCGTTACCATGGTCAGCGCAGATAAAGAGCTGTCCGTCAACCTCTTTGATTGCCTCTACAGCCTTACCAACACACGCATCAACAGTCTCAACAGCCTTGATCGCAGCTGCCTCAACACCTGTATGGCCAACCATATCCGGGTTCGCAAAGTTGATGATGATCACATCATATTTGTCAGATTTGATCGCCTCTACAAGCTTTTCACAAACCTCCGGTGCACTCATCTCCGGCTGCATATCGTAGGTCGGAACCTTCGGGGATTTTACAAGGATTCTGTCCTCTCCTTTGTTTGGCTCCTCAACACCACCGTTGAAGAAGAATGTAACATGTGCATATTTCTCTGTCTCGGCGATACGTGCCTGTGTCATATCGTGAGCTGCAAGGTACTCACCAAAGGTATTGTGAAGAAGAACCTTGTGGAATGCTACCAGCTTATTCTGGATGGTATCATCATACTCTGTGAAGCATACGAATGTGGTATCCAGTCTCTTTGCTCTCTCAAAGCCCTTAAAATCGTCATCACAGAAAGCTCTTGTGATCTCTCTTGCACGGTCCGGACGGAAGTTGAAGAATACAACGGAATCCTTATCAGAAATAGTTGCAACCGGTTTGCCGTCCTTCTCGATAACAGTCGGAAGCACAAATTCATCTGTCTTGTCATCATCATAGGAAGCCTGAACTGCTGCTGCAGCATCTGTTCCCTTTACGCCTTCGCCCTGTGTAAGAGCTTTATATGCAAGCTCAACACGATCCCAGCGGTTATCACGATCCATTGCATAATAACGTCCGGAGATCACACCGATCTCACCAACGCCGATCTCTTTCATTTTAGCTTCCAGCTGCTCTACAAACTCTTTACCGGATGCAGGCGGTGTGTCACGTCCATCCAGGAAGCAGTGTACGTAAACTTTCTTGAGTCCCTCTCTCTTTGCCATCTCAAGAAGTCCGTAGAGATGTGTATTGTGGCTGTGTACTCCACCGTCAGAAAGAAGTCCCATAAAATGGATCGCGGAATCGTTGTCTTTTGCATTCTTCATAGCAGTAAGAAGTGCCTCATTCTTGAAGAAATCGCCGTCCTGGATCTCTTTTGTGATCCTTGTAAGCTCCTGGTATACGATACGGCCTGCGCCCATGTTCATATGACCAACCTCGGAGTTACCCATCTGTCCGTCCGGAAGACCTACCGCAAGACCGCTGGCATTGCCTTTTACAAACGGATAATCTTTCATGAGTCCGTCCATAACCGGTGTTTTTGCCTCATATACAGCATTTCCGTCATGTCTGTCATTGAGTCCGTATCCATCAAGGATCATTAAAACTGTTGGTTTTTTGCTCATAATTTTCCCCTTCTTATCTTTGATCGAAAATCTGTCCGGCACAGCTCTTCACTGATTCTGAAACCCTCTGTACCATTCAGGATTCTTTTGTTTTCCATTTTATATAGTACCAAAATCCAGAAATTTTGCAACGTTTTCTTTGACAAAAATTTGTCTGTTTTCAATTTCCCGACAACTGATACGGCTGATCTGTAAATTTACGCGAAAGATATTATTTCTGGTATACACGGATCATAGAAGAAATCTTTCTTACAGATGCGCTGTTTTCCAGTTCTTCCTTAACCTTAAAGAAAGCGCCCTCGCTTACAAGTTTGGTGATCACAACAACCTCTGCGGTATCCGGTCTCTTGCTTTCTTTCTGCATGATCTGTGCCACGCTTGCCTGATATTTTGCAAAATGCTCCAGGATTTCAGCCAGCACACCGCAGCGGTCCTCTACCTGCAGGCGGAGGAAATAACGGTTATGGGTATCTGCCATATTTTTTACCGGAAGTGTCTTATAGCAGGTGCAGCCTACTCTTCCGCAGCAATCTGCCTTCATATTACGGACTACCTCAAATACATCACCGGCAACCGCACTTGCTGTAGGAAGCTCACCTGCTCCACGTCCGTAGAACATGGTATCTCCTACTGCATCTCCGTGTACAAAAACCGCATTATAAGAATCATTGACGGATGCAAGGGGATGCTCTGCCGGGATCAGCATCGGGCAGACATAGGCCTCAACGCCGTCCTCCTGACAGCGTGCAACACCCAGAAGCTTGATCTCGCAGCCCATTTCTTTTGCGTAACGGATATCCTTTGCCGTGATCTTTGTGATTCCTTCTATATGAACATTATCAAGGGTAACTCTGGAATTAAAGGCAACTGATGCAAGGATGGCAACCTTTCTTCCAGCATCAATTCCCTCGATATCTGCAGTAGGATCTGCCTCTGCATATCCAAGTTCTGTAGCAAGAGCAAGAGCATCTGAAAATTCCATTCCCTCCTGGGACATCTTGGTAAGGATAAAGTTCGTAGTTCCGTTTACGATTCCCATAACTTCCGTTACATGGTTGGCCTCAAGACTGTTCTTCAACGGGCTGATGATCGGGATTCCTCCGGCAACTGCTGCCTCAAACAGAAAATCCTTCTGCGCTGCCCTGGCAGTTTCCAGGATCTCTTTTCCGTGGACTGCGATCAGATCCTTGTTTGCAGTTACAACGTTCTTGCCGGCTTTCAGTGCTGCAAGGATATAAGTACGTGCCGGCTCGATCCCGCCGATCAGCTCGATCACAATATCAATGGAAGGATCTCCCTCAATATCTGCCCAGTCTGTTGTAAGAACAGAAGGATCGTCTACCTTCCCGGACGCTTTCTCAAGGTTACGCACCAGGATCTTTGTGATCTTTACCTGGCATCCAAGCTTGGCTGTCATTTCCTGCTCCTGGCTTTTGATCACTTTATATACACCGGTTCCTACTGTTCCGAGACCAAGAAGGGCCGCATTTACGACTTTTTCGTTCATTTTCTGATGTCCCCTTTCCGTTTTTTCCAATTTTTATCAGAGTAACTCCTATGTTATGGCAGAAAACGCTTTTTGTCAAGTTCCGGCAGAGGAAGCAATTCCAGCCAGCTGCCAAAAAGTCCGGTGATCAGTTCCTGCACCATAGCTTTTGACTGTGGATCCAGTTTATCCAGCTGGCGCACCATGGCAGCCAGACTTTTCAGACCACCTTCCTGGATTTGGGAAATGGTATCTGCTCCGGTTGCTTCCAACACAGAAAAGAGTTCCCCGATGAGATGCTCTCTCTGTTTTTCATCCATATGGTCGATCCATTTATGAAGACTTCGATCTGACGCCGCAGCTCTTCTTGTCAAACTTTCTTTCTCTATAAAGGATGACCCCATTACCTCCCAGGTAAAAGCATCATGCTGCAGGATTCCCTTCTGTGTACTGGCTACGATCCGCGGATCTTTCTGATGGCTGAGCAGCATACCGATCACAGATGCCTCGGGAATGATACGGGTGACTTTTGGCAAAACGCTTTCCACTCTTCCGGGACTGAAAAATCCTTCTGGAAAACCCGGGCCATCATTATCATAGACAGAAAGAAGCTTTTCCTGCAGGATGTCACTGCACTGCATCGCTGCATACATAGCCAGATTTCCTCCTTTGGAATGACCGCCGATCCGCAGCATGGACTGTATATAAGTTCCATGCGTTTCCAGATATTCCAACGCTTTTCTGTGCGAAGGAACAACTCCGTTGCTTAAGTTAAAATCCTCCTTCCATCCCACAATGGTATCATCGGTTCCACGAAATGAAATATATGTGGTTCCATCATCCAGTCCTATAGTCACTGCCGCAAACTGCTGAGCCTGACTGGAAATGATTTCATTGACAAAGCCCCCTACTGTACATTTCCGGAATCTCTCCGCACAGGCCATTTTTTCAAGGAGCACCGGTGTATTCTGCAGAAATGCACTTTCTGCTTTCAGATCCTTCTTCATTTCCTGTCTGGAAAAAGCCGCAAAGAGTTCTTCTACAGAAAGAGTATTTCCGTTTTTTACTTCTGCCATCTCATCCAGATCAAGATAGGAAAAACACGCCAGTATCAGATTGTCAACTTCATTAAAGGGTGACTGCTCAAAGGTAAGATCTCCTCTCCAGTCAAGATAATCCAGAATATTCCCCATAAAATCCTCCGCAAATGATCATATAAGCGTCTTACGCACAGCTGCAGGCTTTCTTTCTATTATAATACGTAACGGCTGCATCACAGCACAGCCATCTGATGCGTTTCTGCCGTTATCAGATAACCATTTTCTGAAACGACATACCCTGCCAGATATTTATTGTTATCATACCATAAATCCTGATCATTTGCTCCTTTCATCCATTTTTTTTCTGAGATAAAGGATGTAATGAATGCAGCCGCAGGTAAAAGTCGGAAACAGTATCGACAGGCCTGCTGCTGACATCATATAGATCACTGCCCCTTTTCCGTCATCCGGTGTTCCTGCCACAAAGCAGTAGAACATGGTAGCTGAAAAATACAGTGTGATCACCACTGAAATTAAGATTTTAAAAAACTTCCTCATTGCTTCTCCTTTCTGTAGTGTCGATATAAGGACACTGTTGTGATTCCAATTTTACCTTCATAATAAGATTAATTCAAGGATGAATCGGACAGGATATATATATGATAAAATATGACAGATTTTGGGTCACGATGAAGGAGCGTGGGATCACTCAGTATGATCTTTATGAACATTACCAGATCACCCGTTCACTTCTGGACAGACTTCGAAAAAATAAAAATGTTGAAATTTATACCATAGACAGGCTGTGTTCCATTCTCCACTGCGAGATCGAGGACATTGTGGAACATGTTCCCGAGCCTGACGAAAGGAACGAACATACAGAAAAAGCTTCAGAGAAAAACAATCCTTACTCTGAAGATAAGAAAAACTCTCTCTGACTGTGATCAGATGCAGCTTTTTTGTTGGCTGTGCTATCCGTGTCAGGGAGAGTTTTTCTGGTTTTTTTATAAAAAGATATAAAAAAAGGGGCCGAAGCCCCTTTTTAAGTGAATCTTATTTGTAGTTTACGATCTTTCCGAAATCTGGTTTCAGGGAAGCGCCACCTACAAGACCGCCGTCGATGTCAGCCTGAGCGAATAAGTCAGGAGCTGTTGCAGCGTTTACAGATCCGCCGTACTGGATACGGATCTCTGCTGCTGTAGCGTCATCATAGATCTCAGCGATGCATTTACGGATATCAGCGCAAACCTCCTGAGCCTGCTCTGTTGTAGCTGTCTTACCTGTTCCGATAGCCCAGATCGGCTCGTAAGCGATAACTGCTGTCTTAGCCTGATCAGCTGTAACACCCTGGAATCCAACCTTAACCTGCTGACGGATGAAGTCCATTGTCACGCCCTGCTCTCTCTGAGTAAGTGTCTCACCGCAGCACATGATCGGTGTGATACCATGCTCGAAAGCTTTAAGCATTTTTTTGTTAACGTCTTCGTTTGTCTCACCGAAGTATTCTCTTCTCTCGGAATGTCCAAGTACTACGTACTTAACGCCTGCGTCTACGAGCATAGCAGGAGCGATCTCGCCTGTATAAGCACCTTTCTCCTCGAAGTACATGTTCTCAGCACCAACCTGGATGTTTGTTCCTTTAGCTGCCTCAACAACAGGAATGATGTCGATAGCCGGTACGCAGAATACTACATCAACTTCGTCGTTAACAACAAGCGGTTTTAAAGTCTCAACCAGCTTTACAGCCTCGCTTGGTGTCATGTTCATTTTCCAGTTTCCAGCAATGATTTTCTTTCTTGCCATGGTTTTATCTCCTTTTTTGTGTTCTTGGAACACTTTATTTTTTATCAGTCTTTATCGTTAGCTGCTGCTACACCCGGAAGCTCTTTTCCCTCAAGGAACTCAAGAGAAGCACCGCCGCCTGTGGAGATGTGTGTCATCTTGTCGCCATATCCGAGGATATTTACAGCTGCTGCAGAATCACCGCCACCGATGATCGTTGTTGCATCTGTCTCAGCAAGAGCTTTGGCAACTGCTTCTGTACCATGAGCGAAGTTCGGCATCTCGAAGCATCCCATCGGTCCGTTCCATACAACAGTCTTGGCATCTTTTACAGCGTCTGCAAAAAGCTTCTCAGTCTCCGGTCCGATATCCATTCCTTCCCATCCGTCCGGAATCTCACCACGTTTTACAACCTGGATGTTGCAGTCGTTGGAGAAGTTATCACCGATTCTGTTATCTACAGGAAGAAGAAGCTTCACGCCCTTCTCCTCTGCTTTCTTCATCATGTCAAGAGCATACTGAAGGTAATCATCCTCGCAGAGGGATGTTCCGATATGTCCGCCCATAGCCTTGGAGAACGTATAGGACATACCACCACCGATGATCAGTGTATCTACCTTGTCAAGAAGGTTGTTGATTACAGAGATCTTGCTGGAAACCTTAGCACCGCCAAGAATTGCTACGAATGGTCTCTCCGGATTGTTTACAGCGTTTCCAAGGAAATCGATCTCTTTCTGCATCAGATATCCTACAACTGCTGTTTTTACATATTTGGTAACACCTACGTTAGAGCAGTGAGCTCTGTGAGCAGTTCCGAATGCATCATTTACAAATACATCACAGAGGGAAGCAAGATCTTCGCTGAACTTGTCTTCGTTCTTTGTCTCTTCTGCACGATAACGTGTGTTCTCAAGAAGAACTACATCGCCATCTTTCATCTCTGCTACAGCAGCTTTTGCGTTCGGTCCTACTACCTCAGGATCTGCTGCAAATTTTACTTCCTGGCCAAGAAGCTCAGAAAGACGAACTGCTACAGGTGCAAGAGAAAGCTCCGGTTTCGGCTCTCCCTTCGGTTTTCCAAGGTGGGAGCAAAGGATAACCTTTCCGCCGTCTGCGATCAGTTTCTTGATTGTAGGAAGAGCAGCTACAAGACGGTTCTCATCTGTGATCTTTCCATCCTGAAGCGGAACATTGAAGTCGCATCTTACAAGTACTTTCTGTCCTTTTACATTGATATCGTCAACACTTTTTTTGTTCAGCATCTCTATATCTCCTTAACTTTTATTTCTGCAAAAGCAGATGAATAAGGGCGAGCGGTATTGTTGTCCGCTCTGTTAACAGTCATTTCCTCAGACATTTTTTTGTTTGATCTTTTGGAAAAAAAGGGCCCGGTCCTCTTCAGACCGGACCCTTTCTGAGTCTATTCTTCTACACCCGTTCGCAGAAAATTAAGCGTTCAGAAGTTTTCCGAAGTGCTTGATTGTACGAACCATCTGGCTTGTGTAGGAGTTCTCGTTGTCATACCAGGAAACTACCTGAACCTCTGTTGTGCCATTCTCAAGTGGAAGTACCATTGTCTGAGTAGCATCGAAGAGGGAACCAAATCTCATACCAACGATATCGCTGGATACGATCTCATCCTCGTTGTATCCGAAGGACTCATTGGAAGCTGCTTTCATAGCTGCGTTGATCTGCTCTTTAGTAACGTTTCCTTCAACTACTGCTGTAAGGATTGTTGTAGAACCTGTTGGGGTAGGTACACGCTGTGCAGAACCGATAAGTTTGCCGTTAAGCTCTGGGATAACAAGTCCGATAGCTTTAGCAGCACCTGTGCTGTTCGGAACGATGTTAACTGCAGCTGCACGGGATCTTCTCAGATCGCCTTTTCTCTGCGGTCCGTCAAGTGTCATCTGATCGCCTGTGTAAGCGTGGATTGTGCACATGATACCGGATTTGATCGGTGCAAGATCGTTAAGAGCCTTAGCCATTGGTGCAAGGCAGTTTGTTGTACAGGAAGCTGCGGAGATGATCTTGTCCTCGTTTGTAAGACCCTGATGGTTTACGTTGTAAACGATTGTCTTAAGGTCGTTTCCAGCCGGAGCGGAAATAACTACGTGCTTAGCACCTGCATCGATATGAGCCTGAGCTTTGTCTTTGGATGTGTAGAAACCTGTGCACTCAAGAACTACGTCTACACCGATCTCTCCCCATGGAAGCTCTGCAGCGTTAGCCTTAGCATAGATTTTGATCTCTTTTCCGTCTACTGTGATGGAATCCTCGCCTGCTGTTACTTTATCAGCAAGAGCATATCTTCCCTGTGTAGAATCATATTTTAATAAGTGAGCAAGCATCTTAGGAGATGTAAGATCGTTGATTGCTACGATCTCAAATCCTTCTGCTCCAAACATCTGACGGAATGCAAGACGACCGATACGTCCAAAACCATTAATTGCAACTTTTACTGCCATGATAAATTCCTCCTATGAATTGAATGGTGATTTAAATCGTTCCTTTGTTAAAGAAACATCAACCTGTTTCATATTGTACCTAATTCCAAACAAAAATTCAAGAGCTATTTATAAAAAAGAACATTAAAATAAATATTAAGAAAATTTCTGAAAAATGTGCTATAATTCTCTGATAGAAAGTTCTGTCCTGCTGATTCCCAAAACGGATATCTATATTCCCGCTGGGAGTTTGACTTTCCCGGATTCATAACAGGCAGATACGATCATTGTCACAGAATATAAAGGCTTGAATATGGAGGTACAAAATGGACCAGAAAATTTTATGGGACTGCCATATGCACTCCTCTTTTTCCGCAGATTCCGATACACCGATGGAAGAAATGATCCAGACTGCCGCAGACCAGGGTCTCACGGGAATCTGTTTTACTGAACATTTTGATCCGGATTATCCCGATACTCCGGAAAATCTTGATTTTTCCCTGAACATCCCTGCATACCGCCAGAAACTTGAGAGTCTTGCGGATGCTTTTAAAGACCAGATTCAGGTTAACTTCGGGATCGAGCTTGGACTTCAGCCTCAGCTTGCAGAATCTTTTTCCGATCTTCTGAAAGAAGTTCCCTTTGATTTCGTTATTGGTTCCTCCCATGTGGTGCACGGATACGATCCTTATTATCCTTCTTATTTTGAGGGCCGTAAGGAATCCGCATGCTACATGGAATATTTTGAATCCATCCTGGAAAATATCGCTGCTTTTGACGAGATGGATGTATACGGACATATCGACTATGTAGTACGTTATGGTCCAAATCAGAACCGTCAGTATTCTTATGGAAGATATAAGGAGATCCTGGACGAGATCCTGCGGACATTGATCCGCAAAAATGTGGGAATCGAGCTGAACACAGGCGGTTATCACTACGGGCTTGGTGAACCGAATCCATGTGTCAATATTATCCGACGTTACCGTGAGCTTGGCGGTGAGATCATCACCATCGGTGCAGATGCCCATACTCCGGATAAAATCGGCTATGCTTTTGACAAGGCGGCTGATGTTCTCCGTGAATGTGGTTTTTCCTATTATGCTGTATTTAAAAACCTCCGTCCTGTTTTTCATAAGCTGTAGCTCTGTTTCTCTCTCCAGTGAGAGAGTTTACATTTTTATACCGAAAATATCATTTTATCTAAGGAGGAATTCTATATGTCAACAAAAAGACTCCAGAAAAAGAAAGCTGCCATGCAGGCAAAAAAAGAAAAGCAGCTGAAAAAAAATACCTCTGCTGCCGGCACCAGTTCCAGTGCTGCCAAATCTGTTGAAAATGCTAAAGCCGAAGTGAAAAAACTTGAAACCGTAAAGAAGGAAACGCTTAAAGTCGAAACCTCCAAAACTGAACCGATCAAAGTCGAGACTTCCAAGACCGAACCGATCAAGGTCGAGACTTCCAAGACCGAGCCGATCAAGGTCGAGACTTCCAAGACCGAGCCGATCAAGGTTGAGACTTCCAAGACCGAACCGATCAAGGTCGAGACTTCCAAGACTGAGCCGATCAAGGTTGAGACTTCCAAGACTGAGCCGATCAAAGTCGAGACTTCCAAGACCGAGCCGATCAAGGTCGAGACTTCCAAGACTGAGCCGGCGAAAGTTACTACTTCCAAGATTGAGCCTCTGAAAGTCGAAACTTCCAAGGAGGACACAGCTTACGATGCCCTCTACGAGAAACGTCTGAAACACTACTACAATGATCTGAAATGGCTCTACTGCGAACTGTTCCGCGATCATCCGGAAGTTGCCGGCACATTCTCAAGCCTCACAAAAAAGATGAAAGAAATCTACCGTGAGCGTTCTCTTTCCATGAAGGAAGCCGACCAGAACTGCGCTGCAGATCCTGACTGGTTCCGTAAGACTACTTTCACCGGAATGGCTGTAAATCCTGCTGACTTCGCAGATACTCTTTCCGGGCTGTCCGATAAGCTGGACTATATCAGTGAATGCAAAGCAGACACTCTGTACCTGACAGATCTTTTCCAGGCAACCTCCAACTGCTCTCTTCGCATTATCCCGGAGATCGGAACTTCCGAAGATCTGTACACACTTGCAGCTAACTGTAGGAAAGCAGGTATCCGCCTGGCTCTTGAGATCCCGTTAAGTCTTTCTGTGGATGACCCACAGTCCGGTGCGCCATGTGTGCTCCAGACTCCGGCTTATTTCAATGCAATGCTTCTTCAGATCCTGGAGCTTGCAAATGAAGGTGCTTCTGTATTCAGCCTTGGTGTCCTTCCGATGATGCCGGAAGAAAATCTCTGGAAGCTTCACTCTCTGCTGCGTATGACCCGAATGGTGTGTGAGATCGTATGCCCCGGAATTCTTCTCCTTGGCGAAACAGACCGCCCACCTGCAGAGGCTGCTGCATTTGGCGGAACTTCCGATATGCCGGAACTTCACATTGTAAACAGCACCCAGCTGATGTCCGATCTCTGGCATACCGTTGCCACAAAGGACACTGCCCTTCTCCGCCGGGGAATCGACAGAGCTGCAGACCTTCCGCAGGCACCGGTATTCCAGAATTACCTCCGTAACCGCAACACGGTACGCTGGAATCTGGATTATGATTTCCTGAAAGGAAGCTTTATCACAGAAGGGCCTCACAGAGATTATCTGAATGAATTCCTGGCAGGTATTTTCCCTGATTCCTTTGCCCGGGGTGAAATTTATGTAAATCCGGAAACCGAGAAATCTGAGCTCTGCGGAACAACCGCATCTCTTGCAGGAATCGAGCGTTTTGATTATGAAGGAAATATGGAGGGTGTCAGCCGGGGAATCCGCTATGACGTAGCACTTCATGCATTGCTTCTTTCCCTCCCCGGAATTCCGGTACTTCGAAGCGGTGACGAGGTCGGACAGCTGAATGACTACACCTATAAAACAGACATTTCCAAAGCAGCTGATCCCCGCTGGCTCCACAACGGACGTTTCAACTGGGCACTTGCCCGGAACAGAGCCGATGCCGAAACGATCCAGGGACGCATTTTCAACAGTCTTGAGCAGCTGGAATCCATCCGTGCCAGCCATCCGGTATTTGCACCTGAAGTTTCTGCACATACACTGGAAACCTGGGAAAAAGCTCTCCTTGCCCTGGTAAGAGAAACTTCTGAAGAAAAGCTGATCTGCATCTACAACTTCAGCGACCAGGATAAGGTAGCCTGGATCAACGAACAGGACGGTACCTACACAGATCTTCTCACAGGAGTTCAGAGAGACGCACAGGCTGTAGAGATCCCGGCTTTCGGATTTATCTGGCTTATGCACACAAAATAATAGCTTTGTCAGGCGGATATCCACAATCTGCATTCTCTACACAGCTCTGCACCGGATAACTGGATAACTGCTTCACAGTTTATTTGCAAAAAAAGGACACTGCCATTTTCAACGGGCAGTGTCCTTTTTTATTTCTCATATTATTATTTTCTCAGCTTATCAATAAATGCAGCAAATTTCCCCTGTTCCCCACTATCCAGCGAACGGCTGTAAATATTTCTGAGCCAGGCCGTGATCACATCGATCAGGATCGGAGAAAATGTCATCAGAAGGAACACCAGAATGATCATTCCGAATTCCAGCGATCCCAGTGTCAGAAGATTCTGCAGAACCACCGCCGCACCGAAAAAGATCACCTGCATACTGTAAATGATCACCTTTCGATACTTATTCAGAGGTGCGTAAACTGTCTTAAGTGCCGCCATATAATTCCATCCTGTTACAAGCACACAGGCTGTATTCAGCATAGCATTGGAATGGTATACATTCTGGCATACCAGCATCACACTGAACACACAGCCCGTGATGGTCACAGCAGCCGGAAATGCATTCATAAATACATGACGCAAAAATGTATGGTCGATCTTCTCATAATTATTCTCCTGTGCCAGAAGGAATGTAGGAATACCAACAGCGCAGGCACTGATCAGAGACATCTGGATCGGCTCAAAGGGATAGGAATCCCCGAAGAAGATCGTGATCAGTGACAGCAGCACGGAAAAAATCGTTTTGATCAGAAACATAGATGCCGCAGTACGGATATTATTTACAACCCGGCGTCCCTGATTCACAATTTCCGGCATTGCTGCAAAATTAGAATCCAGCAATACCACATTGGCAATATTCTTGGCAGCATCACTGCCCTCAGCCATGGCAATACTGCAGTCCGCCTCTTTAAGCGCCAGAACATCATTGACACCATCACCGGTCATGGCAACCGTATGCTTCTGAGCCTGTAAAGACTTCACCATTGCCTGCTTCTGCTGAGGTGTTACACGTCCGAACACACTATATTCTGCAACTGCCTCGTCCATCTGTTCCTGGGTTGTGATCGTTGTCGCATCTATATAATGCTCTGCATTTTTAAGGCCTGCACGTCTGGCAATTGCAGAAACCGTCACCGGATCATCACCGGAGATCACTTTCAGATCAACACCCTGACTTTCGAAATATGCCAGTGTATCCGGTGCCTCTGCACGGATCACATCGGTAATAAGCAAAAGTCCGACAGGTTCCAGTCCCTCCGGAAGCTCCGCTCCCTCACTCACATTTACACTATGGGCAAGAACCAGCACACGAAGACCTTCCTCTGCAAATCTGCCACAATACTCCATCAACTCCGGGTTCCCTTCCGGAAAAAGAAACTGCGCTGCCCCCATCAGATAAGTACCTGTATCTGTAAATGCAGCTCCGCTGTACTTCCTGTCAGAAGAAAACGGGATCACATGATCCAGCTCCATATCCTGAGATACTTTAAATCTTGCCCTGAGTGCATCGGCAGTGGCATTCTGATCCTTCAGCACAGAAAGCAGATTTCCCATGATATGCTCGATCTCCCGGATCTTCTCCGGATCTTCCTGACTATGTTTCTCCGGGTCAGCTTCTGACTTTTCCTGTAATACGAGATTCGCGCTTCCATCCTCCTTTGCGATCGCATCTGTTGCTGAAACTGCAGAAGTCGCAGAACTCTCAGTTCCATTGCCGTCACCTTCGCCGGATTCAGGATCTTTCCCGGATATTTTCTCTGAAATCTCATCATACACCGGCGGATAGCTCTCCACCGCCTCCACACACATGGTACCCTCTGTGATAGTTCCTGTCTTATCCAGGCAGAGCGTATCCACGCGTGCAAGAGTTTCTATACAGTACAGCTCCTGCACCAGCGTCTTCTTCTGGGCCAGCTTCAGCGCACCCAGAGTCAGTGCCACACTGGTAAGAAGGACCAGCCCCTCCGGGATCATTCCCAGGACCGCTGCAACCATATTGACAACAGAATCCCGGATATTGTCTCCCACAAAATAATACTGTTTATAAAAAAGCAGCGCACCCATTGGTACGATAATGATACTGATCACCTTCAGAATGGCATTCAGGGAATTTCTAAGCTCTGAATTATGGCGTTTGAATTCCTTGGCCTCGCTGGTGATCCTTGACGCATAGTTGTCACTTCCCACATGGATGATCTGGCAGCAGGCCTGTCCCGCCGTCACAAAACTTCCAGAAAAAAGCTCATCTCCCGGATTCTTCGGAAGATTGTCTGCCTCACCGGTAAGCAGGGATTCATTGACCTCAAGGCTTCCCTCCAGGATCTTCGCATCTGCCGGAACCTGTTCTCCGGCCTTCAGAAATATCAGATCATCGACAACCAGCTTCTCTGTAGAAATTTTCCATTTTTTTCCTTCACGCAGAACAACCGTCTTGGATTCTGTCAGGATGGCCAGCTTGTCAATCGTCTTCTTAGCACGGACCTCCTGAATGATCCCGATCACGGTATTAATAAAAATGATTCCTACAAACATGGAGTTTTTGTAGGAACCAACCAGCAGTACGAGAACCAGCAGCACCAGGTTCAGAAAATTGAAGAATGTCAACGTATTCTCCAGAATGATCTGCTTATATGTCCTGGTGTTGGGGTTTTCGTTATTATTTACCTGGCCCTGCGCAATTCTTTCCTGAACTTCTTCGTTCGTAAGTCCTGTCATGCTTCTTACTTACCTGTCCTTTCAATGGCTTACGGTTCTGTTCAACTGAAGCTTGCTCATGCCCCGGTTATGATCGTAAATAAAAGGGATCAATACTCCTCTTCTGTATCCTCTTCACCCTCGTGGATATCAGACTTCGGTTTGGAAAGACCCTCGATCTTAATGTGATGTTTCTCTGCATAATCCCAGAGAGCTGCATGAATTGCTTCCTCAGCAAGCAGGGAACAGTGGATCTTTACCGGCGGAAGTCCGTCCAGAGCCTCCATAACGGCCTTGTTGGTTACTTCCATAGCTTCCTCAATGGTCTTGCCCATTACAAGTTCTGTTGCCATGCTGCTTGTTGCAACTGCTGCACCGCATCCAAATGTTTTAAATTTGCAGTCTTTGATAATATGAGTTTCGTCATCGATATCAAGGAATATTCTCATAATATCACCGCATTTTGCATTTCCTACAGTACCCACGCCGCTTGCGTTCTCGATCTCACCGACATTACGTGGATGCTGAAAATGATCCATTACTTTTTCACTATACATTATTTTTTCCTCCTGGCAAGTATTTTTATTATTTTTTCTGCTTTTTAATAAAATCTTCATATAATGGAGACATGCTTCTTAAGTTTGCAGTAATATCTTTCAGCTTATCTACTACAAAATCAACATCCTCCATTGTCGTCTCCTCGCTTAAGGTCATACGGAGAGATCCGTGTGCGATCTCATGAGGAAGACCGATAGCTAACAGAACGTGTGACGGATCCAGAGAACCGGATGTACATGCGGAACCGCTGGATGCACAGATTCCGAAATTATCAAGCATCAGAAGAAGTGACTCTCCCTCGATGAACTGGATGCTTACATTTACGTTGTTCGGAAGACGTTTTACTTTATCTCCATTGAGACGTACGTACGGGATCTCTGTGAGGATCCTGTTGATCATATGATCTCTGATCTCGATTTCTTTTGCAGTACGCTCTTTCATGGACTTGTTTGCACGCTCTGCTGCAAGACCGTATCCTACGATACCAGGAACGTTCTCTGTACCTGCACGACGTTTTCTCTCCTGTGCTCCGCCATGTACGAAGGAGCGGATCTTAACACCCTTACGGATATAGAGGAAGCCGATTCCCTTCGGTCCGTTGATCTTATGTCCGCTGGAGCTGAGCATATCAATATTGAACTCATCTACATTGATCGGGATCTGGCCGAATGCCTGAACAGCGTCTGTATGGAACAGGATTCCATGCTCATGTGCTATCTGTCCGATCTCTTTCAGCGGCTCAAGAGTACCAATCTCATTGTTTGCAGCCATAACAGAGATCAGGATGGTCTCCGGTGTAATGGCTTTTTGAAGCTCATCCAGGTCAATGAAACCATTCTCATCTACATCCAGGTATGTGACCTTGGCACCACGCTCTTTTTCAAGGTACTCGCAGGTATGAAGGATGGCATGATGCTCGATCTTTGTTGTGATGATATGGTTTCCTTTATTTTTATATGCCTCAAAGGTCGCTTTCAGAGCCCAGTTATCAGACTCGGAACCACCTGCAGTAAAATAGATCTCCTCTTTTTTGGCTCCGATCACATCTGCGATCTGCTGTCTTGCCTTTGCGATGGCAGCCTTGCTGTTTGCCGCAAAATCATAAACGGTTGAAGCATTTCCATAAAACTCTGTAAAATACGGCAGCATAGCCTCCACAACTTCCGGTGCGGTCTTTGTGGTAGCCGCATTGTCCAGATATATCATTTTTCCCATTTTCTTTTCCTCCTGTTCAGGATAATTATTTTTCGTGTATTCTCCGGCTTTCTTCGATCAGCTCACTGAGCATCAGGGTATCCACTGCATCTGTGATGCTGTCGTTGATCCTCTTCCACACTAGTTTAGCTACACAGAGATCGGAACCCTGGCAGCCACCGTCACCTTCTGTTCCCGGACATGTTGCAGCCTCCAGGCCACCCTCCAGGACACGAAGGATATCTCCCACTGAAATCTCTTCTGCCGGTCTTCCAAGGAAATATCCTCCGGCTGCGCCGCGGACACTCTTCACAAGGCCCGCTTTCTTCAAAAGTGCCATCAGCTGCTCCAGATAGCTGACTGATATATTCTGACGGCCCGCAATACTCTGAAGCGAGACCGCTTCTTTTTCACTGTAAAGACCAAGGTCTATCAAAGCCTTAAGTCCGTATTTTGCTCTTGTTGACAGTTTCATCCGCTCACCTCTTTTTTCAATTCCCAGTGTTTTCCTCGGATTTCATGTTTACTCTATCAGAAACATATGGTTCTGTCAAGACTAACTTCTTCATATACTGACAAAAAAGACTCAAGGTTATCCATGTCAAAAAAAATATTTCTCAAAGGAACCCTGATTCTTGCCTGCACAGGCCTTATCAGCCGTATCGCAGGTTTCTTTTATAGAATATTCCTCTCCCATGCCATTGGTGCGGAAGGTCTTGGTTTGTATCAGCTGGTTCTTCCTCTCCAGGGACTTATGGCCGCTTTATCCTATACAGGGATCCAGTCTGCCCTTTCCCGACTGATCGCGTCCAGACTTGCCCTTCAGGAGAAAAAGGAGGCACGTTTTTCGCTGGTCACAGGAACACTTATGGCTGTCTTTTTTTCTGCTGCAGCCGGTTTTCTGCTTTTTCAGCACGCATATTTTTTTGCTTCCGCAATTCTGAAAACACCGCAGACTTCCGGTCTTCTTCGCATAACAGCTGTCAGTATTCCTCTCTGTGCCATTCATTCCTGCATTAACAGCTATTATTATGCCCGGAAAAAAGCCTCTGTTCCGGCAGTCGTACAGCTTTCGGAGCAGTCTGCACGGATCGGCACTACCTATATCCTGTATCTGATCTTTCTTTCCGAAGGACGTCCGATCACTGCATTGATCGCAGCGGGAGGTTCCCTTGCCGGAGAGACTGCCGCTTCGCTGGTGTCGCTGCTGGTAGTTTCCTTTCATTTCGGAAATCACCCTGTACACGAAAAGACTCCCGTCAGGATCTTTCCGCTGATAAAGGACCTTTTCACACTGTCTTTTCCCATTTCCCTGAACAGGATCCTTCTGACACTTCTCGGCAGCATAGAAGCGGTCCTGATCCCACAGATGCTTCTGCGTTCCGGCATGACAGCCTCAGACTCACTGAAGATCTATGGGATCTTTACAGGAATGGCACTGCCCCTGCTCCTGTTTCCTTCCACACTTACGTCTTCCGCCGCTGTAATGCTGATGCCTTCCATCGCACAGCTTGATGCACTGGGAAAGCAGAAGCAGATTCGCCGTGTCACAGATCAGACCTTTTTTCTGTGCATGTTCCTGGGATTTCTATGCGGAAGCGGATTCTTTCTTTTTGGCCCATTCCTCGGAGCATTGCTTTTTCACAGCCAGACTGCCGGAACCTACATACGGTACCTGTCTTTTATCTGTCCTTTTCTTTATACAAACACCATGCTCACCAGCATCCTGCAGGGACTTGGAAAACCGGGGCTCTGCCTGATCCACAGTATTGCCAGCATTCTCATCCGCATTTTCTCCGTTGTTTTTATAATTCCGGCAACAGGGATCCGAGGCTATTTTTATGGAATTTTTCTGGGTGAGCTGCTGCTTACTCTTCTACACGTGAAAGCGCTAAAATTTCCCTATCGACAATCGGCCAATAATCGTTTATAATAAATAATCGAAATGTCTATAGTTATGGAGGAATAAAGTACTATGAGTTTTGAATTCATAAAAAAACTGCCAACTCCTGAGGAAATCCGCAATCAGTATCCGCTCGATGCTGAACTTCAGGCGCTCAAGGAGAAACGCGATGCTGAGATTCGCGACGTTTTCACCGGAAAATCCGATAAATTCCTCGCTATCATCGGACCATGTTCTGCAGATAACGAAGATGCCGTATGCGATTATCTTTTAAGACTTCGCAAAGTTCAGGAAAAGATCGAGGATAAAGTCCTTATCATCCCGCGTGTTTACACAAACAAACCACGTACGACCGGTGAAGGATACAAGGGCATGGTCCATCAGCCGGATCCTGAGAAAAAACCGAACCTTCTTGCCGGGCTGATCGCGATCCGTAAGATGCACATGCGCGCTATCCGCGAAAGCGGCTTCACCTGTGCAGATGAGATGCTTTACCCAGAGAACTACCGTTATCTCTCTGATCTGCTTTCCTACGTTGCTGTAGGCGCACGTTCTGTTGAAGATCAGCAGCACAGACTCACTGTCAGCGGCATGGATGTTCCGGCTGGTATGAAGAACCCTACCAGTGGTGACTACAGCGTTATGCTGAACTCCATTGTTGCAGCACAGGGCGCTCATCGTTTTATTTACAGAAGCTGGGAGGTTGAGACCACCGGTAATCCACTCTCTCACGCAATCCTTCGTGGTGCGGTAAACAAGCATGGGGAAGCAATCCCAAACTACCATTACGAGGATCTTCGTCTTCTCTATGACAAATACCATGCAAAGAACCTTGCCAACCCGGCAGTGATCGTGGATACCAACCACTCCAACTCCAACAAGCATTACGAGCAGCAGGTTCGTATCGCAAGTGAGGTTCTTCACAGCCGTCAGGTAGATCCTGAGCTTCACTCCATGGTAAAGGGTCTCATGATCGAGAGCTATATCGAGCCAGGCAACCAGAAGATCGGTGGAGATCACATCTACGGAAAATCCATCACAGATGCCTGCCTTGGTTGGGATGAGTCTGAGAAGCTGCTTTACACGATCGCTGAAAATTGCTAAGTTCTGTCTGATCTGCACTTCAGGGAACAGACATTTGTGATCCTTTTACACTTTATGTTCAAAAAAAGAACCGGCATTCTCCCATTTTGGAAGCTGCCGGTTCTTTTTTGAACGCGTTTTTTATATTATTTCTTACAGATCAATGCCTCGGATGTGCTTTCATATATACGTCTCGCATTTTCGCAACGCCAAAATTCAGATAGACCTGTGTGGTGGAAATATCCGAATGTCCAAGCATTTCCTGCACACTCTTCACGTCCGCTCCATTCTGCAGCATATGTGCGGCAAAAGAATGTCTCAGTGTATGCGGCGTGATATCATGCTGAATCCCGGCTTCCTCTGCATATCCCTTCAGAACTTTCCAGAATCCCTGTCTGCTCATGGATTTTCCTGAACAGTTGGTAAAAAGACTCTCCGTCTCATTTTCTTTCACAAATTTTCCACGGGCTTC
The DNA here is from genome assembly GCF_003480785.1 of Ruminococcus sp. AM26-12LB. NCBI lineage: Bacteria > Bacillati > Bacillota > Clostridia > Eubacteriales > Oscillospiraceae > Ruminococcus > Ruminococcus sp. AM26-12LB. The sequence goes on from NZ_QUJX01000004.1 coordinate 113,439, forward strand.
CTTCAGATATTTCTCCATGGCTGTTTTGCATACATTTCCTATCGGGATCACCCGTTCCTTATCCTCATCGTGACAGACTACATAACCAAGCCGCAGATTGAGATCCTCCAGATTCAGCCGCAAAAGTTCACTGACGCGCATTCCTGTAGCATACAAAAGCTCCAGCATGGCACTATCCCGGATTCCCTTCGGTGTATTCAGATCCGGCTGTTTCAAAAGGCGGTCTACCTCATCCACAGTAAGGATCTCCGGCATCCGCTTCTCAACCTTGGGCGGCTTCAGTTCCAGAGACGGATCCCTCTCGATCCTGTTCTCCTGATAAAGATACTGAAACAAGGCACGGATAGATGCTACATTTCTGGAGATCGTTGAGGAAGCGAACTGTCCTCTCTCCATATAGCTGAGATAGCCTTCCAGCTCCAGTTCTCCTACATCTCGGATATCATAGATCCCACGATCTGCAAAATACACTGCCATCTTCTTCAGGTCTCTCTGGTAAGATACTTCTGTATTATGTGACGTCCTTTTTCTATTATGTAAATATGTAATAAATTCCCGTATCTCTATGTCCATTTCTCTGCATCCCGTTTCTCTAAAATCATACTCGTTTATGACTGAATTATACTGTGAATTTTACATAAAATCAAACAGTTTTTCATCGTAAAACCGCACAATTTCAACACTTTCCGGCGCAAACCACCAAATATCGCAGATTTTATGGAAACCATTACTAGATATTGTGGAAATTTTCCTCAAAAAAATTTCAGGCCCTTTATAACTTTTTCTACGATCCAGGGATTCAGAAAACTTTCTGCGAGGATTCCTCCTGTATACAGCAGAAAAACTGTGATTCCCTGCCGAAAATAAGCCCCTGTTTTCTGCGGCACAAGTCCATAATTTTTCCAGATCCCATACGATTGTCTGTATACGATACCTGCAAGATAAAAATACGCCGGAATATAGACCAGATACTGCGGCATCAGAAGTCCGGCGCCGGCCACACCGCCATAAATACCAAATTCCAGAACCGATAATGCCAGGATCATTCCTGTCTCTATTCCCAAAAACAGCATATATGCGACCGTCAAAGGCACTCCGAATATTGTAAATCCGCATAAAAACAACAGAAGAAAAAAACCTCCTCTTCGTCGCAGCACTTCCAGGAAATAAGCTCCGCCGGAAATATCTTTTCCTGCAAAGCTGCGGATCAGATAAAAAGAAGCCAGGGTTTTCTGTTTCCACTCCATTTTCCAGATCAGATTTGGCAACACATTTCCCGCAAAAAATCCGGTCATAAAAAGAAGCTCCGCCGGAAAACGTCCGGCATTTTTCCACTTCCGGTTCTCTGTCTTACTCTCCATTTACTCACCCTGTACCAGTTTACGCCTGTTTTTCCGGTAATATGACCGTTTTTCCACATGACAAAAAGGCCGGCCAGCTAAAAAGCTGTCCGACCTTTGATATTTCCAGAACTTTCTTCCATTGAAAGCTTATTTTGCGTAGTCAACCGCTCTGCTTTCACGGATCACATTAACTTTGATCTGTCCAGGATACTCAAGCTCTGCCTCGATCTGCTTTGCAATATCTCTTGCAAGGAGAACCATATCTGCATCACTTACATGATCCGGCACGACCATAACACGAATTTCTCTTCCTGCCTGAATAGCAAAAGATTTCTCTACACCTTTGAATTCATTGGTGATATCCTCAAGCTGTTTCAGACGATTAGTATAGGTTTCCAGGGTCTCACGTCTTGCTCCAGGTCTTGCTGCGGAAATTGCATCAGCAGCCTGTACAATACACGCGATCAGAGATTCCGGCTCCACATCACCATGATGAGACGCAACCGTGTTGATAACGATCGGGGACTCCTTGTATTTCTTGCAGAGATCCACACCGATCTGAATATGAGAACCTTCTACCTCATGGTCAATGGATTTACCAATGTCATGAAGAAGTCCGGCACGCTTGGCCATACGCACATCCACACCAACTTCTCCTGCAAGAAGTCCGGAAAGCTGTGCAACCTCAATTGAATGTCTCAGAGCATTCTGTCCATAGCTTGAACGGAATTTCATACGTCCAAGAAGCTTCAGAAGTTCCGGATGGATTCCATGTACCCCTACATCCATGGCAGCATTCTCACCGTCTTCCCGGATCTGTGCTTCCACTTCTTTCTGGGCTTTCTCTACCATCTCTTCAATTCTTGCCGGATGGATACGTCCATCCACGATCAGTTTCTCAAGAGCCACTCTGGCGATCTCTCTCCTGATCGGATCAAATGCGGAGAGTACCACTGCCTCCGGTGTATCATCAATGATCAGATCCACACCGGTAAGTGTCTCAAGTGTACGGATGTTACGGCCTTCACGACCGATGATCCTTCCCTTCATTTCATCACTTGGAAGCTGTACCACAGAAATCGTTGTCTCGGAAACATGATCCACTGCACATTTCTGAATGGCATTGACTACATATTCCCTGGCTTTCTTATTGGCATCTTCCTTGGCTCTGTTCTCAAGCTCTTTATAGAGTCTTGCAACATCCACCTTTACGTCATCTTCTACAGATTTCAGTAATTCTTCTTTTGCCTGTTCGGAGGTAAGACCTGAAACTCGTTCCAGTTCCTGTACTCCTTTTTCCTCAAGTTCATTTACTCGTTTTTCTTTTTCTTGTAACTCGTTAAATTTCGCTGTACATTCCAGCTCACGCTTCTCCACTGCATTGGCTTTTTTGTCAACAGATTCCTCTTTTGACAAAACTCGCTTCTCGTATCTCTGCAGCTCGTTTCTCCGTTCCTTGGTTTCCCTTTCCAGTTCATTTTTAGTTCGCAGAGATTCTTCCTTTACTTCAAGTAAAGTTTCGCGTTTCTTGGTCTCTGCTGCTTTCAATGCTTCATCAAGAATATTCCTTGCCTTATCCTCTGCTGTACCTATGATTTCCGCATCCTTGCGTACTTTCTTGTCAACAGCAACCTTGCAAGTAACAGGAACTGCAATAAGTAGCGTGACTACCACAGCGACAATAACACCGATAATTGTGCCTGCCACAGGAGCACCTCCTTATTTAGTTTTCATTGTACAAATACAACAATACAAGTTTAGCTGTTTTTCACATTTATGTCAAGTTTTTCTCATGAAAAAGCAGATTTTGGTTAGCATATATAAACTGGCTCTTTTTCTCCGCAGAGTCATTCCATATCACGGTTCACCCGGATGTTCATTTCTTCCAGGGTATGGGAAATATCCTCATACCGGAACGCTCGTCTGGCCAGATATCCATACAGCCTTCGCATCTGTCCTTCATCAAGCTCTGTGTCCGGCGCATATTTCTTCTCGATCGTCCTGCGTAATACCTCCCGCTCGTCCGGTTCCAGAAGCTCTTCCATCTCATTCCAGGCATCTAGGGCAGTCTGACGGTCCACACCCTTTAACTGAAGTTCCGAGAGGATCTTCTGACGGCTCCTGGTTTCCATGCGGAAGGAGATATAGGTTCTGGCATAACGGGCATCGTTGATATACCCATAGGACTTCACATAAGCAATGGCATCTTCTACTGCCTCCGGTGAAAATTCAGCCTGACGGAGTTTATCCGTCAGGCCTTTCTCTGTGCGATCCATATGTTCCAGAAGCCGCATGGCTTTCTTTCTTGCACGGTTTCGTTCTTCCAGATCCAGCATGGATTACTCTTCCTTCTCTGTATCTTCTGCCTGTACTGCTGCTTCCGCTGTCTCATCTGCCGGATCCAGATGATAATGTACACGAACCTTCTTCTCGATCTCATCGCGGATCTCCGGATGCTCTCTCAGGAATAATTTGGCATTCTCACGTCCCTGTCCGATCTTATCCCCCTCATATGCATACCAGGCTCCGCTCTTGTTTACGATGGAGCATTCTGCAGCCAGATCCAGGATATCTCCCTCTCTGGAAATACCGGTTCCGAACATGATATCAAACTCTGCCTGCTTAAATGGCGGAGCCACCTTGTTCTTAACTACTTTCACACGGGTGTGGTTTCCAACCATCTCACCACCCTGCTTCAATGTTTCCACACGGCGTACATCCATACGGACAGATGCATAGAATTTCAGCGCACGTCCACCGGTTGTAGTTTCCGGATTGCCAAACATCACTCCAACCTTCTCACGAAGCTGGTTGATAAAGATCACCACGCAGTTGGACTTGCTGATAACAGCCGTCAGTTTACGGAGTGCCTGTGACATCAGACGGGCCTGCAGACCTACATGGCTGTCTCCCATATCTCCTTCGATCTCAGCCTTGGGGACCAGGGCTGCAACAGAGTCCACGATCACGATATCCACAGCACCGGAACGTACCATAGTCTCTGTGATCTCCAGCGCCTGCTCTCCGTTATCCGGCTGTGAAATATAAAGGTTGTCGATATCAACACCTATACTCTTGGCATAAACAGGATCAAGAGCATGCTCCGCATCGATAAATCCTGCGATTCCGCCTCTCTTCTGCACTTCAGCGACCATATGTAAGGCTACCGTTGTCTTACCACTGGACTCCGGTCCGTAGATCTCCACGATACGTCCCTTGGGAACACCACCTACACCAAGGGCGATATCCAGGCTTAAGCATCCTGTGGGAACTGCCTCCACCTGCATATGGGAACTGGAATCTCCAAGCTTCATGACAGAGCCTTTACCGAACTGTTTCTCAATATTTCCAAGAGCCGCTTCCAGCGCCTTCTGCTTCTCTTCACTGATCATTATGTAATCTCCTATTCTTTATTCTCTTTCTAATCAGGTTTCCTTTAATCCGAACCTTTGTTCGTGTTTTCTGTATTACATAGTATTATAAAACGGAATGATTGTCAATAAGATACTTGAAAATCCCTCTGTTTTTTTGTTGACAGGATCTCTGAAAATCCGACAAAAGGCTTCCCATACATGATTTCTTTTTCCTCTCTGAATGCAAAAAAGCAGATAAAAAGATTTCCCTCTTCATCTGCTTTTTATGCAATATATTTCCTGTCACTGATCGTTGGTCAGCTTCAGTTTGTCCAGAATATAGAATACAAGGCTTAATGCCATGGCAACCACACATGCCAGCACCATACCGGTAAGCTCAACATTTCCAAGCTTCAGGGCAATTCCGGAAAGACCTACAACAAAAACAACGCTTGTCAGCGTCAGATTTCTGGACTTGCTGTAATCCACGTGATTGTCAACCAGCATACGAAGACCGGAGGTTCCGATCATTCCGTAAAGAAGGAAGGAAATCCCACCGATCACCGGACCGGGAATGGTACTGATCAGGGCTGCCAGTTTACCAAGGAAGGAACAGCAGATAGAAAGCACTGCCGCACCACCGATCACCTGTACACTGTAAACCTTTGTCACTGCCATGACACCGATGTTCTCACCGTAAGTAGTTGTCGGCACAGAACCAAGGCATCCGGAAACTGTGGTAGAGAAGAAATCCGCAAACAGGGATCTGTGGAGACCCGGATCTTTCAGAAGATTTCTTCCAACGATCTTTCCGGTTACGATCTGATGGCCGATATGCTCGGAGGTTACCAGAAGCAATGCCGGAAAGATCGTCATAATGGCCTCAAAATCAAATTTCGGAGATGTAAAGTTGGGAAGAGCCAAAAATGCCGCTTCCCTTACCTGTGTAAAATCCAGAAGCCCGCATGCACCTGCTGCCACATATCCCGCAATGATCGCGATCAGGATCGGAATCACAGAAAGGAAGCCCCGGAACAGGATCTGCCCGAATACCGCAACTCCAAGTGTGACCAGAAATACGATCACATTCTTCGGATCTACCTTCTCATCCAGAAGTCCTGCCGTACTTGCTGCATTTCCCGCAAGTTCCAGACCGATCAGTGCCACTACCGGTCCCATTGCCGCTGTAGGAAGCACGATATCGATCCAGTCTGTTCCGCACTGGCGGACGATCAATGCCACGCACATACCAGCAATACCCAGAACAACGAAACCACCAAGGGCATACTCATATCCATACTTGCTGATCACCAGAAGAGCCGGTGAAAGGAAGGCAAAACTGGAGCCCAAATAAGCCGGTGCCTTTCCTTTTGTGATGAAAATAAAAAGGAGTGTTCCCACACCATTCATCAGAAGCACAATAGCCGGACTGATACCAAAAAGGAATGGCACCAGTACGGATGCTCCGAACATGGCGAACATATGCTGGATACTTAACGGTATCAGCATCTTTGCAGGTACTTTTTCTTCGACCTGTATGATTCTTTTTTCCACTCTCAAATCCTCCTGTTTTTTATTATCTCACAGATTATAGCACAGGTTTTCACATCGTGGGATATTTTTTCTGAAAATATACGGATACTGTGTGGTATACTGTTATTATCTCCGGAAAAACAGAACGGCTTCATAAATGCGGCCATAACCTGTTCCGGATAGATTTTTTCAGAAAGGAATATTCTTCTATGAAAGCATACCAACGACTTCTATCCTATATAAAAATATCCACCCCCAGCAATGAAGAAAGCTCTTCTTCCCCCTCTTCCCAGTGCCAGTTTGACCTGGCCCGGCTTCTTGTGGAGGAACTGAAAGGCCTTGGGATCTCTGATGTGTCTCTGGATGAACACTGTTACGTTTATGCACATCTTCCTGCTACCGAAGGTCTGGAGCACTGCAAAGCACTGGGCTTTATCGCTCATATGGATACGGTTTCCGATTTCTGCGACCATGCAGTCACACCGGTGGTCACAGAAGATTACGATGGAAAAGAGCTCCCTCTCGGCACAAGCGGCAGAACTCTTTCCCCGGAAATGTTCCCCCATCTTGCTTCACTTGCCGGGCGTACCCTGATCACCTCAGACGGAACCACGATCCTGGGCGCAGACGACAAGGCCGGCATTGCAGAGATCCTCACTGCGCTGGAGCATATCCTTACGGAAAAAATACCTCACGGACCTCTCTGCGTTGCTTTTACTCCGGATGAAGAGATCGGCATGGGACCGGCCCACTTTGATGTAAAAAAATTCAGTGCGGATTATGCATATACCCTGGACGGTGATACGGAAGGCGAGATCCAGTACGAAAACTTTAACGCCTGCAGTGCAAAAGTAACCTTCCAGGGTGTTAATGTACATCCCGGTTCTTCCAAAAATACTATGATCAACGCAGCCCTCGTTGCCATGGAATTTAACTCCATGCTTCCGGCAGCGGACACTCCCAGGAATACAGAAGACTACGAAGGATTTTTCCATCTGTGTTCTATGAAAGGAGATGTTTCCCAGGCTGAGCTTCAGTATATTGTCCGGGATCACGATGCCGCTTCTTTTGAGATCCGTCAGAAAACGCTCACACATATCACGGAGATCCTCAATGAAAAATGGGGGAAAGGTACCGTAACTCTTACCATCACCCAGCAGTACCGCAATATGAAAGAGATCATCGATACTTGCCCATGGCTGATATCTCTGGCAGAGGAAGCCTGCCACAGTTGCGGTGTTACACCACTGATCCTGCCTATCCGCGGCGGCACAGACGGTGCACAGTTAAGCTTTATGGGACTGCCCTGCCCGAATCTCGGAACCGGCGGACATGCCTATCACGGGCCTTATGAGCACATTACAGCAGAAGGAATGGATGCCGCTGTGAACGTTACTCTGGAGATCATAAGACTATTTTCACAGAGAAAAGACTGAAAAGAAACTTTTCTTCGAAAGTCTGCATTCCCTGAAATCTGATATAATGAAAAAATACTCACAGATCCTCCGGCTGGAAATCTGCCGGAACAAATCTGTGAGTATTTTTTCCTGTGCTAGCTGTGTTCACTTTGAGTTCTGCACCGAATAACTGTATTGCCGTTTACTGATCGGACTTACAGATCAGATGATCTTCATCATTCTCGCCAGCTTCTTCATATATCTTCCACCAGGCATCATACCCAGCTCTTCTTCACCGGGCTTGCTTACAAACAAATATACAATAAAGTATACAACTGCTGCCAGGATCACGGAAATACCTAGGCAGATCACATTGGAATGAATCAGTGCATACAGACCGTAATACACCACTCCCGCAACAACCCCCATCGGGATAGATGCCAGGAACGGGCTTAAATAAGCACTTCTCCATGGATTCTTATAGCCCATATATTTCTTGATGGAACGGTCATTGAGAAGACACATCACAACTGCATAAACGATCTGGGCGATGACAATGGTATAAACACCAAGATTGGTAAATACCAGAAGCAGGGCCATGGCTATCACATCTGCCACCAATGCAATGGCTGCATGGATCATCGGGAGCTTCGGCTTGCCGATTCCCTGAAGTACACCGTTGGTGATATTGGAGTTGCCATTCAGGATAATGGTAATTCCTCCCAGGATCAGAAGCTGTCCGCCTACGCCATTGGTTCCCGGGAAGATCAGTCTCGTGATCGGTCCGGAAAGAACTGCAAGACCTACTGCCGCCGGAATGGAGATCAGCATACTGATCCATGTGGCACGGTCTGTCTTCATATTTGCACCTTCAATATCGTGCATTGCATAATGCGCGGAAACCTCAGGGATCATAGATGTCGGTGCTGTACTTGCCAGGGTAAGCGGGATATTGATCAGCGTCATATAATATCCGTACTCGGAATACAAGGTCTGGATCACGTCCTTGGCAGCACCCTTGATATCCATGATACCGGAATACATATAACTGTTGATATATCCGTTTACATTATAAATAAAAGCACTAAGAATGATCGGCATGATGATGAGCACGATATTACTCATTACATGACCCATACTCTCATTTACAGAATGGCGGTCATTGACGATCCTTTTCCGGATGATCTTACGGTTTACCCCATAAACGATCAGCATAAAGATCAGCGCGGAAGCCACACCTGCTCCGGTACCCATGGTAGCACCTGCCGCACCCCAGCGATGGACCAGATCCATATCTCCTGTTGCGGAAAAATGCTGGATAAATACATGTGACATCAGAAGCGCAAAGGTTGCCACAAAGATCTGCTCAATGATCTGCGAGATCGATGTAGGCATCATATTGCGGTATGCCTGGAAATATCCACGGAATACACCGCAGAGACCGGACATGAAAATTGTGGGCGCAAGCATCTGCAGTGCCAGACGGGCGTTAGCCATACTGTCCGGAACCAGGATCCCTGCACCAAATACACAGATCAGCGCCACGATACCGCCGGCAACTGCCGCATAGATCAGTGCACCGTAAAATACCTTCTGTGCATCCTTATATCTGTGAAAAGCGATCTTCTCCGCCATGATCTTGGATACAGCCTGAGGAATACTGAAGGACGCGATCATCAGCAGGATAAAATATACATTCTGTGCAAACTGGAAAAGTGCAAAGCTCTGACTTCCCAGTGTAGTTGAAAGCGGACTCTTGTACAGCATTCCGATGATCTTGGAGATCAGCGCCGCAACCATAAGAAAAGATGCGTTTTTCACAAGTGTGTTATCATTTTTTTTACCCATTTTACTTTCCTTAACTTAAATATTCTCAATCTGCCAGTCAACAGGTTCTACCCCATTGGCTTTCAAAAATTCATTAGCCTTGCTGAAATGCTTGCATCCGAAAAATCCCCGGTAGGCAGAAAGGGGACTTGGATGTGGTGCTTCCAGGATCAGATGCTTCGGATTATGAAGCATGGATGCCTTCATCTGAGCAGGCCGCCCCCAGAGAAGAAACACGATCGGGCGATCCTCCTGGTCCAGGATCCGGATGGCCGCATCAGTAAACTGTTCCCAGCCGATCCCTCTGTGGGAATTGGCCTGATGTGCACGTACAGTCAGCACTGTGTTCAAAAGAAGCACGCCCTGCTTTGCCCATTTTTCCAGATTACCGTTGTTTGGGATATAACATCCCATATCATCCTCAAGTTCCTTATAAATATTCACCAGAGATGGCGGTGTTTCCACACCTTTTTTTACGGAAAAGCAAAGCCCATGAGCCTGTCCGTCATTGTGATAGGGGTCCTGTCCCAGGATCACAACCTTTACCTGATGCAGAGGCGTAAAATGAAACGCATTGAACATATCTTCCGGCGGCGGAAAAATCTTTCTTGTTCTGTATTCTGTCATCACGGTTTTATAAAGTTTGGCATAGTAGGGCTGATGAAACTCACCTTTCAGTGCCTCCTGCCAGTCTCCTGCTATAGGAGCCATATCTATCACCTCTCATCTAACTTATCTTCTCACGGAAATTCCTTTTTCCGCAAGGTAATCCTTCACTTCCCGGATCTCAAGCTCTTTGTAGTGGAACAGAGATGCTGCCAGTGCCGCATCTGCTCCGCCTTCTGTCAGTGCATCATAAAAATGCTCCAGGGTTCCGGCACCACCGGAGGCGATCACCGGGATGGAAACCGCATCTGCAACGGCTCTTGTAAGTTCAATATCATACCCGGCCTTGGTTCCGTCACAGTCCATGCTGGTAAGAAGGATCTCACCTGCGCCAAGTTCTTCCACCTTCTTTGCCCATTCAAGAGCATCAATACCGGTATCCAGTCTTCCGCCATGTTTGTAGATATTCCAGCCGCCATCCTGTCTTCTCTTGGCATCAATGGCAACTACTACACACTGGCTTCCGAATTTCTGTGCGGCCTCATGGATCAGCTCCGGACGGTCGATAGCTGCGGAATTTACAGAAATCTTATCTGCACCTTCACGGAGAAGCTTCCGGAAATCATCTACGGTACGGATTCCTCCGCCTACGGTAAACGGGATAAATACGTTGGCTGCAACAGCTCTTACCATATCCACCACGGTATCACGCTCCTCGCAGGAGGCAGTGATATCAAGAAAAACAAGCTCGTCCGCACCGGCTGCATCGTAAGCTTTGGCAATTTCCACCGGATCTCCGGCATCCTTAAGATCAACAAAATTCACGCCTTTTACTACACGTCCTTTATTTACATCCAGACATGGAATGATTCTTTTTGTAAACATGATTATGCCTCCTTTCCGGTGCCTGACTCAAGTGCCGCAAAATTCTCAAGGATCTTCAAGCCCCACCGGCTGCTTTTTTCCGGATGGAACTGACACGCAAATACATTTCCCTTCTCCACAGACGCATGGATGCATGTGCTGTACTGAGTGGTCGCTTTCACGATTTCTTCCTCCTCTGCCTGAAGATAATAGGAATGTACAAAGTAAACGTAGGTGTTTTCCGGAATACCCTTAAATAATCTTCCGCTGTTCTGAATATGCAGGGAATTCCAGCCCATATGCGGAATCTTCAGTCCCGGACTTGGCGGGATGCGCAGGATTTTCCCCTTCAGGATTCCAAGACCTTCCACTCCCGGTGTCTCATCACTGCTCTCAAAAAGCAGCTGCAGTCCCAGGCATATCCCAAGAAAGGGCGTTCCCTTTTCAACGATCTCATGTATTACCGGAACAAGTCCGTATTTTTTGAGATTTTCCATAGCATCACCAAAGTTTCCAACACCCGGAAGGATTACTTTATCTGCTTTCAGAAGCACCTGGGGATCTCTTGAGACGACAGTCTCCTGTCCCAGATACTGAAGTGCTTTTTCCACACTTTTGATGTTTCCTGCATCGTAGTCAATGATTCCTATCATAATAATGCTTCCTCCTGCTCTTTTGTATCTCGATATTCCTCTCTCACCTTCGATTTACATTGCTTTAGTATAACGCAAAAACAGGCGGTTGCAAAGACTTTTCTCTGCTGCCGCCCATTTTTTCACATTATCACGGTAAAGTTTTATTATTTCCGGTCCAGTGTAAACCAGAATTCCACGCCATTATCAAAGTTCTGTACGCCATATTCCTGGTTCATGCTTTCCATGATGGCCTTTACAATGGATAAACCGATACCGCTTCCGCCGTATTCCCTGGTTCTCGCTTTATCAACTTTATAAAATTTATTCCAGAGATTCGGTACATCTGCCTCAGGGATCGGAGTCCCTGTGTTAAACACACTGATCTTCACACGGTTATCCTCATCCTGCAGCTTGATCTCGATTTCTTTCTCTCCCTCCAGATGGTTCAGGGCATTGCTTACATAGTTTGTCACAACCTCTTCGATCTTAAACTCATCGGCCCATACATAAACCGGCTTCTCCGCCTCAAAGATCACTTTTGCATCCTTCTGCCCGATCATGATATTCATGGTCTGAAGCACGCCGCGGATCAGGGATACGATATCAAACCGCTCCATTACAACTGCATCTTTGCCGGATTCCAGCTGATTCAGTGTGAGAAGATTTTTTACCAGTTTATTCATCTTGGAGGCTTCATCCATAATGACATCGCAATAGAACTCTCTGCTCTCAGGATCATCAGAAATATTTTCTTTTAAGCCTTCTGCATAGCCCTGGATCAGGGCAATGGGAGTTTTCAGTTCATGGGACACGTTATCCAGAAATTCCTTTCGCATCTTGTCGATCTTGATCTTGTCCTCAATGTCACGCTGCAGTTCATTATTTGCAGATTTCAGTTCACTGATGGTAGTCTCCAGTTGTGAGGACATCCGGTTGAAATTGTCTCCCAGAACATCGATCTCATTGCCGACCTTGCTCTCGTATTTTGCCTCAAAATCCAGATCTGACATTTTTCTGGAAAGTTCCGTAAGCTCACTGATGGGACGGGTGATCCTCCTGGTCACGACCATAATGACCAGACCACTTAAGATTATGATCATCAGACCTACCGCAAAGTAAAACTTATTGGAAATATCAGCGCTCTCCCGGATGCTCTCAAGGGGTGTCCTTATGATAAAATAATGTTCCTCATCCAGCTGTCCCCAGCATTCCACATAATCCATTCCCGCAAAACGGTCATGCGACTGCTGGATGGTATAATTGTCACCCTGCTTCAAGGTCCGGCTCTTATCTCCGTCCTCATCCAGATCATAGACATATCCGAACAGCTTGCTCTGAAGCATTTTTTCATTTTCGCCCCAGGAAAGCCAGCTGGTATTGCTGCTGTCAATGATAACCCAGGAAAGATTGTTTCTGGAGCAGGCTCTCTGGATCTCATCGGGAATACTCTCCATACCTTTCGAGCTGTTGCTGTTCATCATCTTGTCAATATCTGTATTTTCCAGAGTTGTTCGGAGGTCCAGAAGTACATCGATCTTTTTTGTCACATAATATTTTTCAAGAAAGGCGCCGTTGATCACGGTAATAGTCAGAATGGATAAAAACAGCAAACCGATAAAGTATGCTGTGATCTGATGGCGGAGACTGTGGATCTTTTTTATTTTTTCCTTCGGTTTTTTCATTCTCCTACCTCAAACTTATAGCCCATCCCCCAGACTGTCTTGATATACTCGCCCTTATCGCCCATTTTACTTCTCAGTTTTTTGACATGAGTATCAATGGTTCTGGCATCTCCGAAATAATCATAATTCCACACAGAATTCAGGATCTTTTCTCTGGAAAGAGCGATTCCCTCATTCTCCAGGAAATAAGTCAGAAGCTCAAATTCCTTGAAGCTCAGATCCATCGGTTTATCATCTACCGTTGCCTGATGCGCTGCCTTGTCAATGACAATCCCACCTGCTGAAAGTATCTCATCCGGGTTGCTCTGTCCCGTTCTTCGAAGAATGGCTTCTACACGTGCTACAAGGATCTTGGGGCTGAAGGGTTTGGAGATATATTCGTCCACCCCGAGTTCAAATCCCAGAAGCTCATCACGCTCATCTCCTCTTGCTGTCAGCATAATGATGGGAACCTTGGAATTTTTGCGGATCTCACGACATACTTCCCAGCCATCCATCTTCGGCATCATCACATCCAGGATCAGAAGCGCAATGTCCTTTTCTTTATAAAAAATATCCATGGCCTCCTCACCGTCACCTGCTTCCAGTACCTGGAAATTCTTTTTGGTGAGAAAATCCTTTACCAGTTTTCTCATTCTGCTCTCGTCATCTACTACAAGAATTTTTAATGCATCCATTCTATCTTCCTCCGTTTCTCAGTCGCTGTTCCGGGCAGCTGTTGGCAGCCCGAAATGCTCTGTATCATCCCTCTTTACAAAAAGCTGAGCTTTTACTTCCGGTTCATTCTAAAGCGGATATTTCCATTCCGCTTTGCTACTGCTCATAATATATCACAGGTTTGTGTTGTGTGTGTGAACGTAATTTCATTTTTTTAATTTTATCCGCAAAAAAGGAGAACCCTCTAAAAGGATTCTCCGATCTTTTCTCCCATGAATACTCTTGTTTCAATTCCTTCACGGGAATTGTTTAAAATATCTTCATCCGGCTTTACCGCATTTTTTTCGGTGATCAGCACAATGGTGGAGCCGCCGAAAGCAAAATTCCCTTTTTCGTCTCCCCGTTTCACAAATGCTTTCCCTGGCCGGTTTTCGATTCTTCCGACAAGAAGAGCCCCTACCTCCATCATCAGCACGGTACGGAAATTCTCTGTTTTCAAAAGAGAATACTCTCTGCTGTTTTCCTTGTAGATCGGATAGGCATCGTTGGCCACGGGGTTGACTGTATGCAGGATCCCCGGGATCCTGATGCGTCCGGACTCCGCCGCATTGTCCGGATAAATATATCTGTGATAATCCTGAACACAGAGACGAAGCACCCACACATAGCCACCCTGATATCTTTTTCCAAGAGAAGGATTCCTGAGAAGCTCATCTATGGTATATTCGGTCTGTTTGATATGAAGACGGGCTTTTTCATCTACCGGATACACACTCACCCTGCAGTCACAGGGACTGATAAAATGTCCCGGTTCCATATCAATATGGCGGGCACCCTCCCGGATCTTCCGCTTGAAAAAATCATTGTAAGAGATGTATTTACGCTTTTCATAATCACTCATATCCAGATGATTGAACCGTATAAAGGGTTTCACCGCTGCTGCCGAAAGCCTGGAATCCAGAAGCTTTCCCATGGCAATGGAAACAACAGGAGTGACCAGCGGCCGGATCAGCATGCGGCCGGCTACAGAACCGTAGATTTTTTCCAGAAGGTTGTTCTGAAAGGAATCCTCCTCTGTAATATGCCCCATTCTGTCCGCTGTCCGGATCATAGATTACCACCTTTCTCCATGGAAAGCTTATAGAGATAATTGAACTTCCACCATCCTTCGTTGTAGAAAAGTACAAGAAGAACTGCCACAGCAACTACCGCAACAATGATCACCAGCTCCCTGTTGGTGGGCTTACGGAATTTAAAATCCAGGATAAACAGAAGTCCTACCGTCAGCATTGCGATATGAAGGAGCACCACAAACCATTTATACTCCGGAAAAAGCAGGGATACCACAAACAGAAGCGGCAGGACCACAGACATGGATGTGATAGGAAGTCCCTGATAATATTTTCGGTTTTCGGAGGTTTCATTCTGACGTTTTTCCTCCATAACATTGAAGTATGCCAGACGGATCAGGCCTGCCAGACCGTAAAATAAAAGAATAGCTATTCCGTAAATATGACACATTCCAAGCTTAAATCCCAGCACAATGGGAAGGATCCCGAAACAGACGATATCTGCAAGGGAATCGATCTGGATCCCGAAGCATTTCTCTTCCTCCGTTCTGTTCTTCTTAGTTCTTGCGATCTTTCCGTCAAACATATCGCACAGTCCGGAAAATGCAAGACAGCACACCGCTGCTGAAATATGGTCCGTCACAGCGCAGAAGATTCCGATCATGGAAGAAACTACGCTTATGTAAGTCATTATTACCGTGTAATCATAAAATCCTATCATTTGCACACCTCTTTTTTCTTTTTCATGTCAGGCTATATTCACAGTCCCACAGGAGACTTACCTGATCTGGGTCAAGCAGATCTCCGCGATCTGCATTCGATCAAATCTTTTCAGGATTCCTTTTTTCCGATAGTGAGCTGAGCCACCGCAGTAAACACCGCACTGATCAGCAGCTCTCCGTAATATCCCAGCCCTCTGCTAAGCACCATTCCCGGAAGCAGCAGGCCACCGAATACCGGACTGAAAATGGTAAGAAACAAAGTCTCACTGATTCCCATTCCTCCCGGAAGCGGCAGCATATCCACAGATACCGATATCACTGCCTGGAGAAAAAGGATATCCCAGAAACCGGTTCCATGGAGTCCAAAAGCCTGATATACAAACCAGGTTACTGCAAACAGTGCCATACGCTGGATAAAAGTGATCCCTATCACTTTAACGATCACCAGCGGATTATTCTTCAGATATGCCGCAGTATTTCGGTAAGTATCCATGGAAGCTTCCAGTTTTTTCAGCCGTCCCTCTTTTTTCCTCATCAGATGAAACCGTTCCAGAAGCTTCATGCCCTTCATCAGGATCGCTTTTGCCAAAAGCGGATGAAATACCAGAATGGTCATAAAAGTGACACAGAAGATATTCAGCATCAGCCCCAGATAAAACACCGGCAGGATTCCTTCCAGATATTTGTGAAGAAATCCTCTTCCGAAAATCGCGATCCCAATACCGATCACCACAAGCACCAGCTTATAGGTAATCGTCACGATCATCAGGATCACCGTTGACACCGGAATGGAAATCTTCTCTTTTTTCATATAGTAGATCTGCATGGGCTGTCCGCCGCTGGCGGATGGTGTGATACAGCTGAAAAAGAATCCTACAGACGAAAACAGAAAGCAGGTTCTTTTTTTCAGATGGATCCCGCTGGAACGCATCATATACCAG
The DNA here is from genome assembly GCF_003480785.1 of Ruminococcus sp. AM26-12LB. Classification (NCBI taxonomy): domain Bacteria; kingdom Bacillati; phylum Bacillota; class Clostridia; order Eubacteriales; family Oscillospiraceae; genus Ruminococcus; species Ruminococcus sp. AM26-12LB. The sequence goes on from NZ_QUJX01000004.1 coordinate 130,069, forward strand.
ATAATGATGGATTCCCCCCAGATAAAAAATGCTACCAGTGCAATTCCCGGAAGCAGCCACCGTTTATCTGCCCTATGTATGGCATCCATCATGGAAGACAGGTCTTCTCCGTGAAAAACGCCGTAGATAGTCAGGGCAAAAACTACTGCCAGGAACACTCCGTTAAATATGATCTTTTTTCTGTTCTTCATCACTTGACACCTTCTGTATAGCTGTTGATCTTCTTTTCAATTTTAGTTCCAAACCGTTCATAAATATGCCAGAGTTTTGTTTTCTGTCCCAGAATAAAGCATACCTGAGCCAGGATCACACCACCTGCCACATCCACAAGTACATGCTGCTTGGTAAAAATGGTAGACAGAAAAACCAGCACAGCCAGTGTAAACGATACCCCCTTATACCATGTCGGAATTCTTTTCTGATCCTTGATCCCCAGAAAACAGAACCAGCTTACCAGACAATGGATAGATGGAAACAGGTTATCTGCCGCATCAATGGAATACAGCCAGCCGGCCAGCAGATCCCAGATTCCGTTTCCTTCGATCACCGGTCTTGTATTGGTAGTGGGATATGCCAGAAATATGATCAGACACACACAACGGGATATAATATCCGCAGTAAAAAAACGGTAAACCTGTTCCCGCTCCTGCCTTGCCACAAGGATATAATTCACTGCCCAAAATACATAACATCCAAAATAGATAATCAAAAACTGCGGCACAAATGGGAGCCGCAGATCAAGATTACTTTCTATATTGTGATGATACCAACCGCCTGCGATCGCCCTTGAACCGGAATATACAAGACAGTTAAATACAAATGAAAAAACAAGGGGAAAAAGCCCGTACGCAGGTACGATCCCTGTTACATATTTCCAAAAACGTTTCATAAATTCACGCCTCATTATTTTATTGATATCAGGAATAAAACATATTCTTCTCCTGCTAACATCTGCTAGTCACAGTATAACAGTCGGGGCGTATGGTTTCAACTAAATATGGAAAGTTTAAGAATTGTTAAGATTTGAGTTCAGTTATTTTTTCTTTTTTGTTCATACTTTTTTCAGAATGACGTCACAGAATGACCACAAAATATGAGTATATTATTAGATGTGCAAAGGGTACTACCTTTGATAACACTTTTTTCTTTTTCATACTGCCGGGGCTACCTCCAAACAAAGCCCCGGCCTCCTTCCTTTTTATTTTCCCATTTTTTAATTATGCCATGCAAGACGTACACTGGATGGATGTACTTCTTTTGTCATCCAGTCCACATCGTTGGTGATCCAGTCCATGATCCCGAGCTGGCGTGTCTCCCATGCGATGGTTGCCTCTCTTGCTTCCGGTGTTTCTTCCACTTCCATAGTTGTGTCGATCTCATCATATCCAAAAATATATCCGCCTGCACTCCAGATGCTGAAGTTGCTGTCCGGGCCCGGATCTATTGTTTCGCCTCTCTGCGCCACAAGTCCGTCATGACGGGCTTTATATTCTTCCTCACAGCCGTCTTTTAATTTTGTCATGAACATTCTGTGGCGGATCAGCTCTTTGTTTTCTCTCACAACACCAAAATTATGATACATCAGGCGCATGTCTTTTCCAGGAGTAGAGATCCAGGTAAAGGTATCTCCGATCTTTTCAGTCAATGCTGCCTTTACTTTCTCCTCTTCCGGAGAGATCACCTCTCCGTCTGCATTTTCGTAATATCCGAAGATCAGGTCTGCCGCATTCCAGATGCTGAAATTATGAATGCCGTTACGGTCAAGATATGCAGTAAGCTCCGGCCAGATCTCGCCTAAGGTCTTACGGTAATCATTCATTTTTCCTTCTTTTACTTTCATTGCAAAAGCATGTCGTTCCATTTATGCTATCCTCCTGTTTTGATGATCCTGTGCTATGTTTTCCACTATGAGCAGATATAGTTCTTCTGCTCTCATATGATTTGATTCTATCACTTTTATTTTGTTTTTACAATTATGAGGGTAGGATTTCCGATCACTGTTCACAGGTAATGTTACTGTTCACTCCGTTCTCAGCAACACGCTTCGCGATGCACAGGATTTATGCTAATCGCATAAATCCGCGCGGTATGTCTCGGGTTTTCTGTGACCTTCGCTCACAAAAAACACCTCGCGGAATATTACCAGTGAACAGTAACCAGATAATATTCCGCAAAGCATGTTGCCTGACACAAAGTTATCCGTAACGATTCCCTGAGATGCTCAGGCAAGATACAACATGACCATCAGTGGCATGGTTATGATACTTACCAGCGTTGTCATTACATTGATGGTGCTGGCATAGATCGGGTCCTGATCGTAGAGCTGTGCCAGCTGTACAACCGTTGTTGCCGACGGTGTGATCACTGCCATCAGACTGATAAGCAGAATGGTTTTTCCATCCTTTACCATTGAAGCCAAGGGCAGATACTTCAAAAACAACAGTATGAGCAGCGGAGTCACCACCATTTTCAAGATCGTGACCAGATAGATCCTGGAATGGCTGAAAATATCTTTCCATTTTACCTCCGTCATGGTCATTCCAAGCATGATCATACATACAGGTCCCAGGGTGGCTGAAATCTGGCTCATGGTGTTTCCAAGGATCACCGGCAGTCTGATCTGCGTGAAGAACAGAACGATTCCAAGGATAATAGCGATCAGATTGATGTTGCAGAGGATTTTTTTCCAGTTGATGCCGGCCTTCGCCTCCATCAGCGACTGTCCGTGGGTCCACATCAGGATCATTTGCACACTCAGGAAAGCACTGGCATAGATCACCCATTTTTCCCCAAGGACTACCGTTACAAGAGGGATCACCAGATTTCCGGAATTGGAATAGATGATGGATTCTTTTTCTACCACACTTAATTTCAGTGGCTTGCCGATGATCTGTACAAATACCAGAAGAAAAATATGGATCAGGATGGCTGCTGCCACTGCCAGAAGGAAGCCATTCCGGATGCTTCTGGAATATTCGATCTGAAAAGCATTGATCATTACACAGGGCATGATGATGTAGATACAGATGACTGAAAGTGTCCTGCTGCTTTTTGCATCGATAAGTCCGCATTTTACCACTGTAAATCCACAGGACATCATCAGAAAAAATACGATGATCTGCTGCAATAATTGTAAAGTTATCATTTTTTCTCCCCTCCGAACGCGTCAGCTCTGTCCGATCTCTTTCAGGGCTGTCTGAAGTTGCGCGTCTTCTTTATGTGTAAGTTCTGTCCAGTCTGTGATGTCTCCGGAAAGCTCTGCTTCCACATCCGGAGTGATTCCTTTTTTGTTGATATCATTGCCCTTTGGCGTAAAATATTTTGCGATGGTGATCTTTACCGCACTGCCATCGGTAAGAGGCTGGATGGTCTGCACCACGCCCTTCCCATAGGTAGTTGTTCCTACAATCGTTCCAATCCCGTAGTCCTTTACCGCCCCCGCAAAGATCTCCGATGCACTGGCACTGTTTCCGTTTACCAGAACAGCCAGCGGCATGTCCAGTTCATTTTTTCCGTCACAGGTTTCCTCTTCCCTCTTTCCGTTTTTGTCCTCTGTATAGACGATCAGTCCTTCCGGAAGTATCTGGCGGAGTACGCCGCAGACTGCAGTAAGAAGGCCTCCCGGATTATCACGGAGATCCACAACCAGCTTCTTCATTCCCTGTTCCTTCAGATCTGCAAATGCTTTTTTATACTGATCGCTGGTCACCTCAGAAAATTCGGAGATCCGGATATAGCCGGTGTCTCCGGAAAGCATCTCATGGGAAACCGTCTGGATCTCCACATCCCGGATCTCCACTTTGACATCCCGGGTTTTCTCTTCGTTTTCCCGCTGTATGGTCAGCATTACGGAATCTTTCTCACTGTCACGGACCATGGCAGCAATATCGGAAGTTTCTTTGTCTGTAACATCAGCTCCATCTACTGCCTTGATCACATCTCCCTTTTTCAGTCCCGCCTGTTCTCCAGGGCCACCCTCATAAAGCTGTATGATCTTTGCCCCTCCGGTGTCATCCTTCTGAAGAACGGCACCGATCCCTACGTAGGAGCCTTCATTGGAAGTATTCAGCTCTTTATACTGTTCTGCTGTGTAATAGGTGGAGTACGGATCCTTCAGGCCGGCAAGCAGGCCAACATAAAGCCCCTCACGCAGGCTGCTTTCGTCTTTTTCATCCAGATATTCTTCATCGATCAGTTCTTCCAGGTAATTCAGCTTCTGAACCGTTTTCACATCGGAAAGCGCATTGCCTTTCGGAAACAGTACTTTCTGATAGCTGGTAAAAACAGCGCCTGTCACAACCAGCGTTGCTGCCACTCCAATGGCTATACCTTTTTTGAATTCTTTATTTTTCATATTTTTCCTTTCTTCTGCACAGCCGGCAAAGCCGATAAGATCACAGATTTTCTGTACTCCTCTGTGCGCCGTTCGGTTTTTATATACCGAAAACGGCTGCCGATATTCCGACAGCCGCTGTATATCTTATGATCACACATCATGCGGATACATAAGATTCTCTGCTATTTGGTTATACTCTGAGATGTTTTCTTGTTGTGAAAAAGCTTCCCAAAAGACCGATTCCCACACCAAGTCCAAGTCCCATAGGAACCAGACCCTCATAAATCTGCCAGATTGGAATGAAATCCACGATTCCTGTCAATACATTGAATTTTGTCAGAATAAACTCTACAGCGGAATTATACAGGAAAAACAGGCAGATCAGCGGTATCGCCGCACCGATCACACCGAGGATCATACCTTCCAGAAGGAATGGCAGTCGTACAAAAGCATCTGTAGCTCCTATGTATTTCATAATTCCGATTTCTTCCTTGCGGACAGAAATACCCATAGATACTGTATTGCTGATCAGGAATATGGAAATGATCAAAAGGATTGCGATCACGGCAATCGACACATAAGAAACCAGCTTGTTGATGGAACCCAGTGTCCTGGAGGCCTGTTCAGACTGATTTACCTTCCGGACATGTTCCAGTCCCTGGATATAATTCACCAGTTCTGTCTGCTTGGTAATATCATTAAGATATACCTGATAATTGGATGAATTGGCAAGAGGGTTATCATCTTTAAATCCATCTGCCGCATCTTCATCTCCAAAATATTTCTGTTTGTATTCTTCCCATGCCTGATCTGCGGACTGATAGTCCATCCTGGCCACTTCCGGCCTGGACTGAATAGCATCGCCGATCGCCTGGATTTCTTCCTCTGAAGTGCCCTCATCAAAAAATACTGTGATCGGTACTTCTTCTTCCACCTTATGGGCAATATTACCGACGTTGTTCACGATGGAATAAAAAATGCCTACCAGAAAAATGCAGGCTGCCATCGTGATGATACATGCCAGGGAAAACATCCAGTTTCTTTTTATATTCTTAAAGCCCTGCTTCAGGGTATACCAGATCGTACTAGGCCTCATGATATCCTCCCTCTTTCTCATCGCTGATGATCTTGCCGTTGTGCATGGTGACTACTCGCTTACGCATGGCATTGACGATGTCCTTATTGTGGGTAACTACCAGAACTGTGGTTCCTCTGTCATTGATCTGCTCCATCAGAGCCATGATCTCTTCAGAGGTTTTCGGATCCAGGTTTCCGGTCGGCTCATCTGCCAGAAGGATGTCCGGGCGGTTTACCAGTGCTCTGGCAAGAGCAACTCTCTGCTGCTCACCACCGGAAAGCTCATCCGGGTATGCCTTATACTTTCCTGCAAGTCCTACCTCCTGGAGAACCTCCGGCACACGTTTGCGTATCACACGGGTAGGTCTTCCTATGACACGCTGCGCAAATGCTACATTCTCATATACATTACGGTCTTTTAAAAGACGGAAATCCTGAAATACTACCCCAAGCTTTCTGCGATACTTGGCAACGCGTCTGTGTTTCATCTTCTCCAGACGTTCCCCGCTGACTGTGATCGTTCCGCTGGTAGAATCCAGTTCTTTCATCAGAAGCTTGATCAGTGTGGATTTACCGGAGCCACTGCTTCCTACTACAAATACGAATTCCCCTTTATCAACATGTAAGTTCGCATGATTCACAGCCGGAAGACCCGGGCCGTAAGATTTGCTCACATCTACAAGATCGATCATATATATCCTCCTCTATATTATAAAAGCATAATTTTCTTAATTTTTTTGTAATATTATTGTAATATATTTTCTGTTTAAATGCAAGAATAAATTTCCCGGGCCCTACAACGGTTACTGTTCACGTTACTGTTCACTCCGTTCTCAGTAACACGCTTCGCGATGCACAGAATTTATGCTGATCGCATAAATTCGCGCGATATGTCTCGGGTTTTCTGTGACCTTCGCTCACAAAAAACACCTCGCGGGACATTACCAGTGAACAGTAACCTGTTCACTCCATTCTCAGTAATGCGCTTCGCGGAATATTACCAGTGAACAGTAATCAACAGCCCTCTCCAAATTATTTATTTTAACGTAAAAATACCAAAATTACAATAGAGTCATGGATGTTATTCTGTGAAGTTCATGTGAATTCGTTACTGCTCACTCCGTTCTCAGTAACACACTTCATGAATGCTTCCAAACAGGAGGGACATTTACAACAATATTCCATGATGAAAAACGCTCATACAAAAACTGCCGCCTATTCCGGGAAGGAATAAGCGGCAGTTTAAAAGTTTTAATATGTTGCCTTAATGTATCAAACTATCATCCTGCATTCCGAATGCTATTAATACTCTAATGTCTCCATATATTTCATATATCGAACAACCATCAGCGCGATCTTAAATGTAATGGCATCCTCAAACACTCTCAAATCAAGGCCTGTACTCTTCTGGAGTTTATCCAGACGATATACCAGCGTATTTCTGTGGATATACAGCTGACGTGAAGTTTCAGATACGTTCAGACTGTTCTCAAAGAATTTATCGATGGTGACAAGTGTCTCCTCATCGAAATCATCCGGAGATTTGTTGTCAAAGATCTCACGGATAAACATCTTACACAGAGGAATAGGCAGCTGATAGATCAGACGTCCGATTCCAAGTGAGCTGTATGCGATAACTTCCCTGTCTCCGAAGAAGATCTTACCTACATCAAGGGCCATACGCGCTTCCTTGTAGGAACGTGAAACTTCTTTCAACTCATTGACAATGGTACCGTATGCCATGTGGACATCCTCACCATTTTTATTCAGATCCAGAGTATCCATAATCGTATGAGCCAGCTTATCCATCTCCGGATAGCCCTCTCCCTCTTCCAGTTCCTTGACTATAATGATGCTCTTCTCATCAACAGCAGTGATAAAATCTCTGCTCTTTCCGCCAAAAAGGCTTTTCACGCTCTCTACAGAGCTGTGATCTTTCTCCTGGTTCAGTTCCAGGATCATAACTACACGACGGACATCTGCTTCAATATGAAGCTTCTTCGCTCTGTTGTAAATATCCACCAGAAGAAGATTATCAAGAAGAAGATTCTTGATAAAGCTGTCTTTGTCAAAACGCTCCTTGTACGCAACGATCAGATTCTGGATCTGGAAGGCTGCAAGCTTGCCTACCATATAAGTATCCTCATCATCTCCGTGGGCTACCAGGACATATTCCAACTGATAATCATCACAGACCTTAAAGTACTGAAATCCCTTGACAAGCTGGCTGTCCGCCTGGGATTCTACAAAAGCCTGGATATCTGCCGGCTGGATCTCAAAATCAGAAAAGGTAGACGCAAGTACCTTGCCGTCTGTGTCAATGACACAAAATTCCGTCCTTGATATTTCTTTAAGTCCCTCGAGCGTATTCTGTAACACCTGATTCGATATCATTCCGTTCAATCCCTTCTCACTTATGTGTATGCTTATCTTCTGTCTTTCCCTCTCTATCTATGGCTATTTTAATACAAAATCACCAAAAATGAAAGAGTAAAACTGAAAAAATTTACAAATTTTTGTTGAAATCCGCCTAATTTTTCTCTATAAAACCTTCTCCATGAACTTCTCTTGCATCGGAAACGATCACAAAAGCGTTGGGATCAATATCATCTACCAGCTCTTTCAGCTTCACAATTTCCTTTTTGTTTACCACACAGAAGATGATCGTCTTCTCCTGACCGGAATACATCCCCTTGCCACAGATCCCTGTCGCTCCGCGATCCAGGTCTTCCATAATGACTCTGGCAACCTCATCCGGCTTCTCCGTGACGATAAATGTCTGTTTGGAAAACTTCAGACCTTCGATCAGACTGTCGGATACTTTTGTTACCAGATAAACCGCAATGATGGCATACAGGGCCCGCTGGATACCGAACACATACATTCCTACGATCACAATAAGCCCATCAATAAACTGCATGATCTGTGCGATGGAATAATGACGCATATACTTCTGGATCAGTGCTGCCATCATATCCGTTCCGCCTGTGGTTCCCTGTCCAAGGAAAACCATTCCAATGCCGATTCCCAGGATCACACCACCGTATACAGCAGCCAGAAGGAGATCATCTCCCGCAATATTCCACACCGGCTGAATGGCAAGCCAGGTTGAGAGGGAGATCTCACCGACCAGAGCTTTTTTTACAAAGGAAAAGCCTTTGATCCGCCATCCCAGAAAAAACAGCGGGATGTTCAGCGTGATATTGGTAAGCCACAGTGGAACCCCGCCATCTACGATCCCACCGGTCCAGTGCTTCACCAGGATCGCAATACCGGAAAAGCCTCCGGTTACCAGCCCGGTTGCATCAAAAACGGAATTGATGGCAAGTGCCATCAGCCCGGTTCCTACTATGATCAGAAGATAATCCAGATACCAGTCCTTTTTTTTCACAAGACTCATAAAGTGCTCCTTTCATTTTTTACAGCAATTCCCGGAATTTATGTCTTGAAATGTCCTCAATATTTCTATTCCGCTGTGAAAATCCCAGAAATGCTATAGTATCATATGACAACTGCATCAGTTTCCCGCACTGACGTGTCATAAAAAGAACGGGACCGTACACTATTCTGCGTCCGTTCCCGTTCTCCATGCTATTTTTCTGTCTTTTTATTTATAAAATGAACAAATTCATAGCTTTCCATTATCTGAAAGTATTTTACGATTCTCGGATAAAGCGGTTCTGCCTTATCTCCGAAATGCTCTTTCACCAGCAGGGCAAGCTCCTGCACGGTTTTGGCTCCATCGATCTCAGGCCAGATAAAAGTTCCCATTTCATCAAGATGAACCTTGGAAAACCTTGGCTTGCCAAAAACCTTCTGCGCGATGGTATTGAACATACCCTTATTCTCTATCTCAAGAATGATCCGCTGCTTCAGGTCCCGGTGCCACCGGATCGACTGGTTTGTTTCCGGGATCAGATCAAGATAGTTGATATCCTGTTTCTTATCCTTTTTGTTTTTTCTCATCAGGCTTTCTTCTTTCTCCAGATAGAGAATTTAAGCAGTGACAGGATCATGATGATCATCAGCACAACACCGCCGATATTTCCAAGGTTTACAACGCCGGACATATCAAGGCTGATACCGACAACTGCAAAGATCGCAAGAAGAATTCCAACAAGACCCTCGCCGGCGATCATACCAGCACAGTAGAGAGTACCATCTGTGGCCTGAGCTGTCTTGGTTTTTTCGTCAACACCTTTTCTGCGGTCAAGTAATCCACGAACAATACCACCGATCATGATGGTTGCGTTCAGGTAGATTGGAAGGTAAAGACCGATTGCGAAAGGCATTACCGGGATACGGAGGATCTCAAGGCAGATTGCAAGGAATACACCTACAAATACAAGTCCCCATGGAAGGTTTCCGCCCATGATTCCCTCAACAATCATCTTCATAAGCTGAGCCTGTGGCGCAGGAATCTCTGCTGTACCGTAGCCCCATGCTGCATCCAGAAGATACAGAACACCGCCGATAGCAAGACCGGAAACAACAACACCGAGCATCTCACCCATCTGCTGCTTCTTAGGTGTAGCACCGAGAAGGTATCCTGTCTTAAGGTCCTGAGAGGTATCACCGGCGATCGCTGCGATGATACAGATAACAGAACCAACAGCGATCGCTGCTGTCATTCCGTCGATACCTGTTTTACCGGAGCTCTTGATCGCAAATGTAGCAATCAGAAGAGTAGCGATAGCCATACCGGAAACCGGGTTGTTGGAGCTTCCTACAAGACCTACCATACGGGAAGATACTGTTGCAAAGAAGAATCCAAAAACTACGATGATACATGCACCAAGAAGAGTTACCGGGATTGCCGGAACGATCCAGATGATAAATACCATTGCTATAACACCGAGAAGGATGAACTGCATCGGAAGATCCTGTGCGGTTCTCTCTGTGCTTGTGTTCTTGCTTCCCTTCATGCTCTTCATGGAGTCACGGAAGGTTGTAACGATCAGCGGCAGGGATTTGATCAGGGAAATGATACCACCTGTTGCGATAGCACCTGCGCCGATATATTTAACATAAGTAGACCAGATTGCTGCTGCTCCGCCGTTTGCGTAAAGCTGGGCAATGGTCGTTCCCTCTGCTGCCGGATACATCCATGTATCAGGTCCGAACAGGCAGATCAGCGGAATGATGACCATCCAGCCGATAAGAGAACCGGTAAACATGTAGGATGCGATCTTCGGTCCTACGATATAACCAACACCGAGAAGTGCCGGATAAACCTCCATACCGATCTCACCCTTGAAGGATTTAAATGCTGCAGAAACATCTGCCGGAAGAAGCTTCAGTCCATCAACAACAAATTTGAAGACAGCTGCAAGTCCCATACCGGAGAATACTGTGGAAGCATTTGCTCCGCCTTCCTCACCGGCAAGAAGAACGTCTGCGCAGGCAGTTCCTTCCGGATAGAGAAGAGTTGCATGCTCTTTAACAATGAGGGCATTACGAAGGGGTACCATGAAAAGTACACCAAGGATACCACCGCAAAGTGCGATCAGAGTGATCTCAACGATGCCTGGTTTGCTTGTAAGTCCTTCCTCTGCCCAGAGGAACAGTGCAGGCATGGTGAAGATAGCACCTGCTGCAAGAGACTCACCGGCTGAACCGATAGTCTGGACCATATTGCTCTCCAGAATGGAGTTTCTGCGAAGAATCACGCGGATAACACCCATGGAGATAACTGCCGCCGGAATGGAAGCAGATACTGTCATACCAACACGAAGACCAAGGTAAGCATTGGCTGCGCCGAAGATGACAGCAAGAATACATCCCATGATCACAGATGTAACTGTGAGCTCCGGAGTGATTTTCTCCGCAGGAATGTAAGGTTTGAACTCTGTGTTTTTGTTCATATTTCCTCTCCCTTTATCTAGTAAATTAGTAACGTTATATAGTATAGCAAATTTCGCAGTATTTTGCAAGAAATTATATCTGAGATATTATATATTATTTACAATTTTCTGTATAATTATAAGCAAATAATTGGTCACTATGCAGCTTTTATGCTAACATAGTGACCTTATTCCTTACAATTGAATATTATACATTTAAAATAAAATACTTTTTTTTTTCAGTTGTCCGTTTCCAGCTGTTTTGTCAGATATCGCCCTACGATCTTTGAGAAATTTCCGATATCCCGGATATAAGCAAAATCCTTTCCAAAAATCTTCTTTTCCGCCGGAAGATCCTTCTCTTCACCTGCAAATACCCCCAGAACACTGACGCCCTGGCTCCGAAGACGCCGCACCTCTGTTGCAGTATCTGAAATGGCATATTTTCCCTGATAAGGGGCCGGATTTTTTGCATTGGGGCGGTTTATGATCACATCGTAGGGGCGTCCGTCACTTAAGATGATCAGGATCTTTTTTTCCTCTTCCCTCTGCAAAAGACTATATCCCGCTGCTTTTATGGCAAGCCCGTCCCGATTATTGGAGGAAGTCACATAATTGAAAATATCCTCATCCGCCGAAACCGGATCATCATATTCCCGGAACCTGTGCAGGATCGTATGATCCCAGAATGTGCAGTAGCTCATAACCCGATGAGGGATGTCCACATTGCTCAGGGCAGAGCTGATCATATAAGCCTGCAGTGCCACATCTCCCTGTCGACTCATCTGTGAACCACTGGCATCGATCAGTATATCCACCACAAAATCCGTATTGTCTCCACGAAGAATCCTCTTGAAAAGATTTGCCTCACCGCTTCTGCCTATACGCCACAGCCTGGAAGGAACGATAGTTCCCCGGTCTGATAGGACTTCCTGGTTTTCACTTCGGATCACCAGTGCTTTTTTCAGGAGTTCAGTCAATATGGCAATATTTCGTTTTGCAATTCTGTGCTTGTCATGATAGATCCATATGTTCTTATTACGCAGACGCTTTGCATACTGATACTGATAATTATCACGAACCGGATTTTTCAGGATTCCTTCTGTAAAATACAGGCTGCAGTCTCCGTGTATTCCCCGGCACATAAGATGGTTCATTCTTTTTTCTTCCGCAGGTGTGAGATAGGTTTTTCCAAAATTCAGTTCCACATAGGTATGAGCTTTCTGAAGAGCTTCCTCTGAAATCACCGTGATCTTGTTTTTCACCTTACGTTTTTCTTCCATATCCTGTGTCAGTGAGGAATCTTCAATATCTGTCATCCGGTCTGTGAGCTTTTCCACGTAATTTTCCAGCGCTTCCTCATACATCTCTTCATTAAGGTAGTCTTCCCAGCCAAATTCCGTCAGTTCTTCCAGCGTCACCGCCATTACCCGTTCAAGGGAACCGTTTTTCTTCTCAAAGTCCGGATCGATGACCGCATTATAGAGGCTGTCGATGATCCGAATCAGTTCCATGGTGTCTCTGCTTTCTGCGCAGGCATAGATCTGATCCCGGAATGCAGACAGTTTTTTCTCCAGAGGCTGTACGCTTCCTGTAAGTACATCACGGAATACTGCAATTTTCAGCCTGTCTAACAGCTTATCGTAGAAAGGCAGGGGTTCATATTCCTGATCCAGGATATCTTCCAGAGCCTTTTTTCTCATGCGGCGAACCCCGGGGCGCTCTTCACAGATCCGCTCTCCCACTGCCGCTTCGATACAGAGCTGTGTCAGACCAGTCAATTCTGTCTCAGATGCATCCAGATAGATTTTTTTCACAAGATAAAGACCAAGCAGATTTTTGTCAAAATATCTGGCAAAAGCCCCCTGTTTGATCCCATCGTAAAGAGCGATCTCTTTTGAGCGGAGAAACAGCGATACATCCGGCTTCACATCCAGTGTATAGTCGCCGCTTACCGTCCAGAGGAGATTACGGATCCGGTTTTCCAGCTCCATCTTGTAATCTTCTATAGAAAGTTCTTCTGTCAGATCTTTATGCATAGACATCGTCCTTTGTCCACTCTTCCGGGATCCTTGTACGGACTACATCGTCCACGATCTCCTTTTCAAAAATATCGAAGGTTTTGTTCACCACTCCCATCTGCACTGCTGCCAGGGGAGAAAGTCCTGCACGAACAATCTTCATGGCAGCCAGAAGTCCTCGAAGATCCAGCGCTTTTGTGGAGATCTCACTGTTTACGGATTTCTTCTGAAGATCCATAAATACACCGATAAACTGTTCCACTGCCTTTTCCTTTGCCTCCGGGAACATTTTGCGGAAAATAAATCCCAGGGTTTCTTCTGTCTGCGCTGGCATATCGATCACCAAGAAACGAGAAACTAGAGCTTCGTTCAGCTCCTTTGTTCCTGCATATCCGTAGTTCATGGTTCCGATAAAACGTGCCGCAGGATGAAGGTCGATCCGGTCATAGCCCGGAACATCAATGGAGCGGCGATAGTCCAGAGTCGCATGAAGGACAGAGACCGCATCGTTCTTTGCCATATTGATCTCATCCAGAATACCGAAGCCACCATACTCGGCACACTGATAGATGCTGCCCTTTCGGAGGCAAACTTCATTGTTTACAAAGGTATCCGTTCCGATCAGGTCTCCGCTGTTTGTATTAACATGGAAAGATACATTATAAACCGGGCGGCCAAAAGCATATGCCAGATTTTCTGCCAGGATATTTTTACCCGTAGCCTTTGGGCCTGCAAGAAGAAGATTTTCTCCTTCCAGAAGTCCTGCAATGGCCATTTCCAGGATTTCTTTTCCGTAGAACGGTATAGACGGTCTGGTAACTCTGGCTGCAGCCCCCTCATCAACGTTATAATTTTTTCGAAACTCCTCGATGCCGTGGATCAGGCTTTCGGAAACGTTCTGTTCTTTTAAAAATTCTAATTCTATCATATATACTTACTCCTGAATCTGATTGAATGCCGCAGATATCCTCATCCGCAGTTATTATATGATCCTATGACGGATAACCGCTTACAGATTTTTTCTCCGCCAGGTAAAAAACGGGACAGATCTTACATCTGTCCCGTCATTTGATCTCAAAGATGCCGCTGCACCCAGGGAACATCTCTTATTTCCTGTATTTTATTTAACCGATCATACCTCAAAGATCAGATCACCGTAGGATGGCATCGGCCACATATCTTTATCTACGATCATCTCAAGCTCGTCTACAGGTTTTCTTAAAGCCTGCATTGCCGGTACCACGCTCTCTCTGAAGAATACAGCACGGTCACGTCCCTCTTCATGGGATTCCGACTCAGCGATCAGTCCGGAAAGCTTATCCATAGCTGTCTTGGTCTCAGCAAGAAGTGCGGAGGTTTTTTCCAGAAGACTTGTCTGTACACTGACATCAAGCGCTGCGCTCACTGCCTTCACAGAATTGATGGACTCTGCAAGAACCGTTGTATAACGGATCACTGCCGGGATAATCTGCTTGGTAGCTACATCCACCATGGTCTTGGCCTCAATGTTGATAGCCTTTGCATAGCCTTCATACTGGATCTCTGCTCTGGACTCAAGCTCTGCTCTTGTAAATACATTAAAGGATTCAAAAAGCTTCACAGCCTTATCTGTAGTCAACGCAGGAATGGCATCTACCATGGACGGAAGGATCGGAAGTCCACGTCTCTTTGCCTCTGCCTCCCACTCCGGTGCATATCCGTTTCCGTTGAATACAATACGCTGATGCTGGATCGCATACTCCTTGATCAGGTCATGTACTGCAGTATCAAAATCGTCTGCTGCTTCCAGACGGTCGCATGCATCGCGGAATACTTCTGCTGCAATCGTGTTCAGAACTACGTTGCACTCGGAAATGGAATCACGGGAACCAACCATACGGAACTCAAATTTGTTTCCTGTGAACGCAAATGGTGATGTTCTGTTTCGGTCTGTAGCATCCTTCATGAAATCCGGAAGTGTCTTAACACCGGTATCCAGGATCTCGCCGGTCTTACTGTGTGTGGCGGTACCTGTGCTGATCAGCTGCTCCAGAACATCCTGGAGCTGCTCACCAAGGAATACGGAGATAACTGCCGGCGGTGCCTCGTTTCCTCCGAGACGTTCATCGTTTCCAACGTCTGCTGCAGACTCTCTCAGAAGATCTGCATGCTCATCAACGGCTTTCAGGATACAAGTGAGAACAAGAAGGAACTGGATATTCTCATGAGGAGTTTTTCCCGGCTCAAGAAGGTTGATCCCGTCATCCGTTGTCAGGGACCAGTTGTTGTGCTTACCGGAACCGTTAACTCCTGCAAACGGTTTCTCATGAAGCAGGCAGCGCATACCATGGCGGCTTGCAACTTTTTTGAGGATACGCATCATGATCTGGTTGTGATCTGCTGCAATATTTACCGGTGCGTAGATCGGTGCCAGCTCATGCTGTGCAGGTGCAACCTCATTGTGCTGTGTCTTTGCTGTTACGCCCAGCTTCCAGCACTCCTCGTTGACTTCCTTCATGTATGCGGAGATTCTCTGACGGATGGTTCCGAAATAATGGTCATCCATCTCCTGTCCCTTCGGCGGCATAGCACCGAAAAGAGTTCTTCCTGTATAGATCAGGTCTTTTCTCTGGAGCCATTTCTCCTTATCAACCAGGAAATACTCCTGCTCAGCTCCAACGGAAGGAGTTACTTTTTTTGATGTTGTATTTCCGAAAAGGCGAAGAAGTCGAAGCGCCTGTGTATTGACCGCTTCCATGGAACGAAGAAGCGGTGTTTTCTGGTCAAGCGCCTCTCCTGTGTAGGAGCAGAATGCTGTGGGGATACATAAGATCCCGCCGGCTGCGTCATGACGTACAAAGGCAGGTGATGTACAATCCCATGTTGTATAGCCTCTTGCCTCGAATGTTGCACGAAGTCCTCCGGATGGAAATGAGGATGCATCCGGCTCACCCTTGATCAGCTCCTTGCCAGAAAAGCTTAAGAGTACCTTTCCGTCCTCTCTTGGCGCTGTGACAAATGCGTCATGTTTCTCGGCAGTAACACCTGTCAGCGGCTGAAACCAGTGACAATAATGAGTAGCACCTTTCTCAATAGCCCATTCCTTCATCTCATGTGCAACCACATCAGCGATCTCCATGGACAGCTCCTTACCCTCTTCTATTGTCTTTTTCAGTTCGCGGTATACCTTCTTCGGCAAACGGTCCTGCATAACAGAATCGTTAAATACATCGCAGCCAAAGATTTCCTTTACGTTGATATAATCTCCCATTTCTTCCTCCTTTTCGTTCCTGTATATCCAGTCTTTCTTATGAGGAAAGACATTTTCACCTCTGTATGATCACCTTGTCTTCGGATACTCGGATCATTCTTCGCTCTTCTGGGTAATCTCCTTGATCTCCTGCATTTTCTGGTTCAGCCGGCTTTTTTTCTGTTTCTTACTGCTGGTAAGATAAAGGTTCATGGCCTCATGAAGATTATCGATCTCCACACGGGTCTGATCTCCACCGAACTCTCCATCCAGCGTCCACGGAACAGCCTCCTCTGACTCTATCACAACATGCGCAGACTTAAAAGAATAGATCAGATCTGTATTATCCTCTGCAGTAAGAAGCGCAGTCATGATCTCCTGAAGCTCCAGCGGATTCTTCGGATTGGTGATCAGTGTCACCTCAAACAGTCCGTCATTCATATCCACGTTTTTTCCGGTAAGATTCTTAAATCCACCTACAGATCTGGAATTGCTGATCATACCGTAGATAAAATCATTCTCCACAGTCAGCTCATCGGAGGTTACCTTCAGATGATAGGATTTCACCTCAAAAAGCTGCTTCATCCCTTCCAGCACATAGGCAACATGTCCCAGGATATTTTTCAGATCCTGGTCTGTCTCATAGGAAACATTGGTAAACAGTCCAAACGCAGCCACATAGGCAAATGTCTGGTTATTAAATTTACCGATGTCACAGTGATAGATCTGCTCCTCCATGATCATGGAGGCAGCTGCAGTCATACTCTTCGGCATAAACAGACTGTTGGCAAAATCATTGGTGCTTCCTGCAGGGATATACCCGATCGGTGTCTGGCTGCCCACTTCCACAATTCCGGTAACCACCTCATCCAGTGTACCGTCACCGCCACTGCAGGCGATCAGATCTACCTGATCTGCATATTCCTTCACCTGTTCATAAGCATCCTTCGGTCCCTGCGTGGCACGGATGATCACTTCGTACCCACCTTTATTAAAGATATCCACAATGTCCAGCAGATGCATCTTGATTCTTCCTTTTCCTGCTTTGGGGTTGAAAACAAAAAGCATTCTTTTTTTCATTATACAATCCTCATTTCCCGAAATGATTCGTTATGTCTATTCTTTTACTATGATAAAAAAAACGATGTAAAATGTCAATCTTAACTTTTCACATCTGGTCTTACCACAGGCAGCCGGAATTTTATAACAAAAAAAGTCCGAAAACCCAATAAAATTGAATCTTCAGACCTTTTGTTAAATAGCGAGAGGGGGATTCGAACCCTCGACACCACGGGTATGAACCGTGTGCTCTAGCCAACTGAGCTATCTCGCCATATTCTTTTGTAACATGGGACCTATAGGGCTCGAACCTATGACCCTCTGCTTGTAAGGCAGATGCTCTCCCAGCTGAGCTAAGATCCCATATAAATAGCGAGAGGGGGATTCGAACCCTCGACACCACGGGTATGAACCGTGTGCTCTAGCCAACTGAGCTATCTCGCCATATCTTTTGTAACATGGGACCTATAGGGCTCGAACCTATGACCCTCTGCTTGTAAGGCAGATGCTCTCCCAGCTGAGCTAAGATCCCATAACAGTTGTTCGTCTTAGGAACTCTTCCGTTCCGCAACTCGCTTTGCTATTATATAATGGTTTGTGACTTGTGTCAACAGTTTTTTTCACTTTTTTTAATTTTTTAAAAAATATATGCTT
>NZ_QUJX01000004.1:148297-219774 GCF_003480785.1 Ruminococcus sp. AM26-12LB
ACAGTTGTTCGTCTTAGGAACTCTTCCGTTCCGCAACTCGCTTTGCTATTATATAATGGTTTGTGACTTGTGTCAACAGTTTTTTTCACTTTTTTTAATTTTTTAAAAAATATATGCTTTTTTGTATTTTTACAGTGGCAGGGAGGTCTGAAATCCCCTGCCACTGCATGCAGCTCACGCAATCCTGATATTATCTAAAGTACTCAACACCAGATTCGAAAATCTTGATATCCTGCTCTCCGTAGATATTGACAGCCACGCCTGCGTCACGACGCTCACTGTGTGCCATCTTTCCGAGAACACGTCCATCCGGGCTTGTGATACCCTCGATGTTCATATAAGAGCCGTTTACGTTAAACTCACCCTCATATCCTGTCTCATCTACCGGTACATACTCTGTTGCGATCTGTCCATTTTCCTTGAGTTTCTTCAGCCACTCATCATTTGCGACAAAACGTCCCTCACCATGAGAAGCCGGATTACAGTATACGCCGCCAAGCTGTGCTTTCTGAAGCCATGGAGACTTGTTGCTGACAACCTTGGTGTAAACCATCTTGGATACGTGACGTCCGATGGTGTTGTAGGTCAGTGTCGGAGAATCCTCTTTCTGTCCGCAGATCTCACCGTACGGTACCAGTCCCAGTTTGATCAGTGCCTGGAATCCGTTGCAGATACCGAGAGCAAGACCATCACGCTCATTGAGGAGCTTCATAACTGCCTCCTTGATCTTCTCGTTCTGGAACGCGGTAGCAAAGAATTTCGCGGATCCGTCCGGCTCATCTCCGGCTGAGAAGCCGCCCGGGAACATGATCATCTGTGCCTGATCGATGGCTTTCTCAAAGAGCTCTACAGAATCATGGATATCTTCTGCTGTAAGGTTCTTGAATACCTTTACGTCTACCTCGGCGCCTGCTCTCTCAAATGCACGGGTGCTGTCATACTCGCAGTTTGTTCCAGGGAATACCGGAATAAATACACGCGGTTTTGCAACCTTATGTTTGCATACATAGATGCTGTCTGCTTTGTAAAGGGAACCGTCATCTGCCTTGACGTCCTCGGTTCCTGCTGCTGTTTTAAATACATTCTCCAGAGTTCCTTCCCATGTGGAAAGCGCCTCTTTCAGAGTGATCTCTGTATCACCGTAGGTGAACTTCGCATTATCCGTAACCTCACCGATCACAGTATAGGTAATGGCAAGCTCACCGACTTTTCCATCCGGAACCTCACAGATGATATCGCCGAATGCCGGAGCAAAGAAATCTCTTGGATCAAGGTTATGCTCGATCTTTACACCCATGCCGTTACCAAAGGCCATCTTGCTGACTGCAGCAGCGATTCCATGACGGTCAAGTGCATATGCGGAGATCACACGGCCTGCCTGGATATCCTGGTGTAATTTATCATACTGCTCCATAAGAGCCGGGTAATCCGGAAGATCATAGGAATCCTTCGGTGCACGGAGCCATACCAGCTTGCTTCCTGCTTTTTTGAGCTCCGGTGTGATCACATCTTTTACCTTTGCAACATCCACTGCGAAGGACACCAGTGTCGGAGGAACATCAATGTCATTGAAGGTTCCGGACATACTGTCCTTACCGCCGATGGAAGGAAGGCCGAATCCGATCTGTGCCGCATAAGCACCAAGCAGTGCGGAGAACGGCTGGCTCCATCTCTTAGGATCTTCTGTCATACGACGGAAGTATTCCTGGAAGGTGAAACGGATCTTCTTATAGTCACCACCGGTTGCAACGATCTTGGCAACAGACTCGGTTACTGCGTAGGCAGCTCCATGATACGGACTCCATGAGGAAAGGTATGGATCAAAGCCGTAGCTCATCATGGTAACAGTCTCTGTTTTTCCGTTCTGTACCGGAACCTTTGCAACCATGGACTGTGTCTCTGTCAGCTGATATTTGCCACCGTGAGGCATAAATACACTGCCTGCGCCGATGGAGCCGTCAAACATCTCCACAAGACCCTTTTGTGAGCATACATTCAGGTCAGCAAGAGTATCCATCCATTTTTTCTTTACATCTGTTACATCCGGACGTTCCTCGAAAAGATTTCCGTCCTTTGACGGGATCTCAACCTCAACGGAGGTCTCCTGATGTGCACCGTTGGTATCCAGGAATGCACGGGAGATATTTACGATTTCTTTTCCTCTCCAGTTAAGGACAAGGCGTGGCTCCTCCGTTACAACTGCAACCGGAATTGCCTCGAGATTCTCTTCATTTGCAAATTTCAGGAAAGTATCCACATCTTTCGGGTCAACTACAACAGCCATACGCTCCTGAGACTCAGAGATGGCGATCTCAGTGCCGTCAAGACCTGCGTATTTTTTCGGAACCTTGTCGAGGTCGATCTGAAGTCCCGGTGCCAGCTCGCCGATGGCAACGGAAACACCGCCTGCACCAA
Source organism: Ruminococcus sp. AM26-12LB (assembly GCF_003480785.1). Taxonomy (NCBI): domain Bacteria; kingdom Bacillati; phylum Bacillota; class Clostridia; order Eubacteriales; family Oscillospiraceae; genus Ruminococcus; species Ruminococcus sp. AM26-12LB. The sequence goes on from NZ_QUJX01000004.1 coordinate 150,713, forward strand.
AGTCGTTACATTTCTTGATGATATGGCTGACTTCCTCTCTGCGGAACATCCTCTGGATCTTACGCTCGGTAGGCGCGTTACCTTTCTGCACCTCAGCGCCGCAGACCTCGATGGAAGCCTCTGTGTGGACCTTGGAGGAACCGGTTGCACCGCCGATACCGTCACGACCGGTACGTCCGCCAAGAAGGATGATGATATCTCCAGGGTCGGAATTTTCACGGATGACCGCACGTCTCGGAGCCGCACCCATAACCGCACCGATCTCCATACGTTTTGCAACGTAGTCCGGATGATAGATTTCTTTTACAGCACCGGTTGCAAGACCGATCTGGTTTCCGTAGGAACTGTAGCCGTGGGCTGCGCTGCGGACAAGCTTCTTCTGCGGAAGTTTACCCTTCAGAGTTTCCTTTACGGATACGGTAGGATCTGCTGCACCTGTCACACGCATTGCCTGATATACATAGGTACGTCCGGAAAGCGGATCACGGATGGCTCCGCCAAGGCAGGTTGCCGCACCACCAAAAGGCTCGATCTCCGTCGGATGGTTGTGTGTCTCGTTCTTGAAGTTGATCAGCCACTCTTCTTCTTTCCCGTCCACGTCCACCGGTACCACGATACTGCAGGCATTGATCTCATCAGACTCTTCCTGGTCTGCAAGCTTGCCTTCTGCTTTCAGTTTCTTCATTGCCATAAGTGCAAGATCCATCAGGCAGACAAACTTATCATCACGTCCCTTGTACATATCCTTATGGGCATCCAGATATTCTTTGTATGTTTTTTCAATAGGAGTCTTATAATCACCTTCGTCAAACTTCACGCTGGTAAGCTCTGTGGAGAAAGTAGTATGACGGCAATGATCAGACCAATAGGTATCCAGAACACGGATCTCTGTCATGGAAGGATCGCGTTTCTCTTCATTTCTGAAATAATTCTGGATATGCTGGAAGTCCTTAAATGTCATGGCGAGGTTCAGAGAAGCGTACAGCTCCTTCAGATCAGCCTCAGCCATATCCTTGAATCCGTCAAAAATCTTCACATCCTCAGGATCCGGGAATACTGTTACCAGTGTTTCCGGCTTCTCAAGACCTGTCTCACGGGAATCCACAGGGTTGATGCAGTGATGTTTGATCGCCTCAAACTCTGCATCTGTAACGTTTCCTTCGATTACATAAGTAGTTGCTGAACGGATGATCGGTGCTGCATTCTCATCCAGGAACTGTACACACTGCACTGCAGAATCGGCTCTCTGGTCAAACTGTCCAGGAAGGAATTCTACGGAAAATACACGTGCGCCCTCTGCCACATCAAATTTTTCAAGATACAGATCATCTACCGGCGGCTCTGCAAATACGGTCTTGCAGGCTTTCTCAAATACTTCATCGGAGATATTCTCCACGTCATAACGGATCAGCTCACGGACTGCTGTCACAGTGCTGATACCAAGATAATGTTTGATCTCATGTTTCAGTTCCTTTGCTTTTACTGCAAAGGCAGGTTTCTTTTCTACATACACACGTCTTACGTTGCTCATAGAAGGCTCCTTTCTCTATATCCGATAATAAGGATGGTAAACGTGCAGAAAGCATTTCAGTCTTTCTTTTCTGCTGAAAATATAGTATCATAGGAAATATCATTAGTAAAATTAATATATCTTATATCATTTATAAGCGGAGGATTTTTCACATATGGATATCAATCTTGAACTTTACAAAGTGTTTTATTACGTGGCCACGACGCTGAGCTTTTCGGAGGCTTCCAGACAGCTTTTTATCTCACAGTCTGCAGTAAGCCAGGCCGTCAAAAACCTTGAAAAAAAGCTGGGCCATACTCTGTTTGTGCGCAGCACCAAACGGGTCATCCTGACTCCGGAGGGAGAGCTTCTTCTCCAGCATGTAAAGCCGGCCCTTTCCATGCTAAACGAGGGAGAGGCTGTCCTTTCCGGAGAAGGAAATCTTACCGGTCAGCTGCGGATCGGTGCCAGCGATACTCTGTGCCGCTATTTTCTCATCCCCTATCTCCGCCGTTTCCACAAGGATCATCCGGAGGTACGAATCAAGATCATCAACAGTACCTCCATCGGATGTGCGGAACTTCTGGAAAACGGCCAGGCTGAGCTGATTGTCACCAACTACCCGAATTCCCGGCTTTCAGCCCACACCAAGCTTCAGACTGTGCTGGAATTCCGGGATATCTTCGTGGCAAATCCGGACTATTTCACCATGGGCAAATCGCCTCTTTCCATGGAAAATCTTCTGGATTATCCCATCCTGATGCTCGCTCCAAAGAGTACCACCAGCGAATATCTTCATCAGGTGTTTGCAGCCCAGGGACTGAAGCTGTTGCCTGAGGTTGAACTGAACAGCAACGATCTGCTGATCGATCTTGCAGAGATCGGACTTGGTATTGCCTGTATCCCGGATTATATGCTCCGCAACCGTCCGGGTCTAGAACCTGTCCATCTGAAAACACCTCTGCCCGCAAGAAGTGCCGTGATCGCTCATCATGAAGCACTGCAGCTTTCCCAGGCTGCCCAGTGCTTTCTTAAATATTTTTCCCAGATCTGATACGATCAAGTTCCTGCCGCTTACTGCTTTTCGCGATCGAAGCAGGATACTTCCCTGATTCAGTAAAAAAGCCACCGGAATCTGCCATAAGGTTATTACGATCCTTATGTACTCAATTCCGGTGGTCTTTTCTGTTATTGATATCGGTCAGATATTATTCTTATTACTTACGCTTCAGCCTTCGGCATCACGTCTGCTGCCGCAGTGATATACTCATTCTCGATCTTACTGAACAGGCCGCTGTCTGCAAGCTCTGCAAGCTTCACGTCAATCGGCATCTTGCCCAGGACCGGAACCTTCAGTTCTGCAGCGATCTCATCGATATGACTCTCGCCAAAGACCTTGATCTCTTTTCCGCAGTCCGGACATTTCACATAGCTATAGTTCTCCACGATTCCAAGGACCGGAACCTTCATCATATCAGCCATGTTATAGGCCTTCTTGACGATCATGCGGACCAGATCCTGCGGAGAAGTAACGATCACGACACCCTCGATCGGCAGGGACTGGAATACTGTCAGCGGAACATCTCCGGTTCCTGGCGGCATATCTACAAAGAGATAATCCAATTCACCCCAGATCACATCACTCCAGAACTGTTTTACCATATTTGCAAGGACCGGACCTCTCCAGATCACCGGTGTCTCCTCATCCGGGAGAAGAAGGTTTACAGACATAACCTCGATTCCGTTTGCAGTTGGCATCGGATATATCCCATTGTCACTGCCCTGTGCATTGCCCTTGATGCCATACATCTTCGGGATGGACGGACCGGTGATATCAGCATCCATAATGCCCACTTTATATCCCTTGGAAGCCATCAGGTTTGCCAGGGAGCCTGTTACGAAGGATTTACCCACGCCTCCCTTTCCGCTGACAACTCCGATCACATGTTTTACGTCAGAAAAAACGTTTGGTTCTGCCATGAGGCTCTGGGGCTGTTTCTGTCCGCAGCCTTCACAGCTTGATTTGTTGCAGGATGTATTGCTACACTCTTTTGCCATAATAGATTCCTCTCATTCTTTGTATTTACACAGACAGAACTGGCTCTCTGTCCGTATATTTTTCTCATTCACGATCTCTCATGAACTCCTTACCTTACTTCATAAATCTGTCGATCGCTTTTTCCAGTTCCTTGATAGCATCCCTGTCTCCATGCTCCACTGCATCCACGATGCAGTGTTCTATATGATCCTGCAGGATGATCTTGCCTGTATTATTGATCGCAGATTTTACGGCTGACAGCTGGATCAGCACTTCGCTGCAGTCACGTCCTTCCTCCACCATACGCTTAATGGATTCCATATGCCCGATGGCCCTGGAAAGTCTGTTGAGCACGGCCTTGGTCTGTGCGTGGCTGTGATGATGAGGATGTGTGCCATCGTGAGTATGCACATGTTCCTGATCCCCGTGGGTATGTTCAAGAACGGTTCCATCCTCGAGAACGTGCACATGTGTTTCTTTCATGTGTATTTCCTCCTTCAGATCTCCGTGAAAGAACAGCGCTGCCGGATCATAGATGTCTGAATGTCAAAAATGATGGTTCCGTCTTCCAGTACTGTCTTCTCGTAGGAGACATCCTTCCCCTGAAATTTCTGTTTCACATACGCTTCCGGATCTGCAATCTCCACTTCTTCCACAAATACATCACGCATCTGATTTCTCGGACATTTGTTAAAAATTTCCCAGATTACTTCGTACTCTTTCATCTGTGCCTGTTCCTTTCTTAGTCATCCTATCCATTATAATAATTTTATGTTTTTTTGTCAAAAATAATTGCACTCACGCAAATATTGTCGTATGATACATATTAAAAATATTACTGCTCTGTCCGTGGGCAGTAAACATATATTAATGTGATAAATCAAAGGAGATAAATTTCATGCAGCTTTTAAAAGACAGAATTCTGACAGACGGCGTAGTAAAAGAAGGAAATATTTTAAAAGTGGACAGCTTCCTGAATCATCAGATGGATATTGACCTGATCAACGAGGTCGGCAAAGAATTCAAGAAACGTTTTGACCACTGTCCAATCACCAAGATCCTTACCATCGAGGCTTCCGGTATCGGTATTGCCTGTATTGCGGCACAGTATTTCCATGTACCGGTTGTATTTGCCAAGAAAGCACAGAGTGTGAACCTTGACGGCGAGATGTACACCACCAAGGTAGAGTCTTTCACCCACAAGAAAGTTTACGATGTGATCCTTTCCAAGAAATTTCTCGGACCGGAAGATCACGTACTCCTGATCGATGATTTTCTTGCCAATGGCTGTGCACTTCTCGGTCTGATCGACATCGTTAAGAAATCCGGCGCAACTCTTGAAGGAGCCGGAATCGTTATCGAAAAAGGCTTCCAGTCCGGCGGACAGACCATCCGTGACATGGGTATCCATCTGGAATCCCTTGCTATCATTGATTCCATTGCTGATGGCAAACTTACTTTCCGTGAATAAGATTTATCATAAAAAATACTCCTGGAAACTTATATACATTGTTTCCGGGAGTATTTTTATTTTTATCACAGCCAGATCATGATATCATTTCTGATCTACGCATCTGCACCCTTTTCCGACTTTTCTGAAGGTGTCGGAGTTACTGTTTCCTCCGGTGTCGGTGTTCCGGAAATTTCCGTTTCTTCCTTTTCCGATGAAGCCGATGCAGCTTCCGGTGTATTTTCATCTATATCCGGTTCTTCCGTCACCGTAGCTTCCGATGTCACTGTCGGCGTTGGTGTGGCAGTTGCCTCCGGCATGATCTCTTTTTCTTCATAATATCCGTCATCCACAAGCATCTGATAATTATCTGCATCGATCAGCTGGATATCACTGGTCACAGTTCCCACGATCTTGGTCCCGTTGTCATACTGCTCATAATCGGAGATCTCCGGCTTCTCCCCTTTCAGAAGAGCATCCACCATCGTCACACAGTCATGTGCCAGTACACGGTTATCAAACAGCAGATCATCCTCAATCTTTCCCTGGATCGCAGCGGTCACTGCTTCTGCCTCACAGCCGCCTCCTGTGATCATAGGCCAACCATCCTCTCCAGACACATGTCCTGCATCCTCCAGGGCATCCACAGCCCCAAGTGCAAGGTCGTCGGCACCTGTGCAGATAATATCCGGCGCACCCTCTGTATAATTCTGAGAAAGGATCTCCGCCATATCATTCTTTGCGGTATTTCTTCCGAAACGCATCACTGCAGTATCATCAAAGGTCAGCTTTCCTGAAGTACATACCAGTGTTCCGTCGTCGAAATATTCCTGAAGCTTCTCCATCACGCCATTATAAAAAAACAGTGCGTCACGATCATCCGGAGAGCCCATAAGGAACTCAATGGTCAGAGTTTTCTTTTCTTCCCGGGCTTTCTCCAGATCCATTTTTTTTATGATGGAATCTCCCACCATTTTTCCGGCTTTTCTTGTATTAAAGGTAACATAATAGTTGACCTTATCTGTATCCATGATCAGCTGATCGTAAGAAATCACAGGGATAGATTTCTCATACACCTGCTCCAGCACATCGTTCAGGCTGTAAGCATCTGAAGGTGCGATGACAAGTGCAGAAAGCTCTTCATCGTCCAGAATGGACTGGATCTGTGATACCTGCGTATCACTGTCTTCATCTGCCCAAAATATCTCTGCATCATATCCATCATCTTCCAGTGTATTCTGAAGAGTTTCTCCATCAGCAGACCAACGGGGATCATCTGCTGATGAAGGCAGAAACACACCTACTTTCTTATCTGCTGCCGCAGTTTCTTTTGCTTCTTTTTTTTCTTCTTCCTCTGCATCATTGCTGTTTTTGGCTTTTCCCTCCGGGTCTTCAGACTCCACACTTTCATTGGCTGCCTCTGTCGCCTCTTTGTTTTTTCCACAGCCGGAAAAGGCTGCTGTAAAGACAAAAGCTCCCACAAGCAGGATTGCTGTTTTTTTCTTCATGATCAAATCTCTCCTATAAGCCTTTATAGTCCTTTGCCAGTGATTTCAGATAGTCTCTGTAGGCGGCTACAGATTTCTTGGGTTTCAGGATACGTACACTGCCGCCCATCCCGGTCAGCCAGCCGTAGAATTTTCCATTTTCCGGAAGCTCTGCAGTTACCGTCAGATCTCCGCTATCTTTCATCTTATATTCTGCATCTGTACCGAAAAAGTCACGCACCTCCGCCTGTACAGCTCCGGTACAGAGAAGTTTTATTTCTTTTTTTATGGTTCCGGCTGAAGCCTCAAGAAGCTTCCGGTACCCTGTCACAGAGGTCTCATGAATATCTTTAGTTTCATGAATCTCCTTAGCTTCCGCAGTCAGCCCGGGTTCTTCAGACGGCTGTTCCTCTCCGGCACTCTCACCGGCAAGATAATACCCACCCGGCCGTTCTCTTGTATAACGGATATCCATTCCAAAAGAACGTAATACCTCCACATCATCATAAATGCTCTTTCGCTCTGCACGGATTCCCTGTTTCTCAAGATTCTCAAGGATCTTCTGCATAGATATTACCCGATGCTCCCCTGTTTCCCGCAGCATTTTTTCAAGGTACAGGATCTTCGCCTTCTGATTGTTTGATTTTGCCATACTGTCCTCTTATCCTTCGTTTTTTACAAAGCGATGGAAAATATAGGAGTTTGCCTCCTGTTCCTCGCTGTCGTCCAGTTTCTCAAGTTCGATCTTTTTACCGTATTTCTTTTCCAGTGCACGGCTGATCAGAAGATCTGCAAGCTGCGGGTTCTTGGGAAGAAGCGGTCCGTGAAGATACGTACCGATCACATTTTTGTATACAACCCCTTCCTCACCGGATTGTCCGTCATTTCCGTATCCTGACAGAACCTTTCCCAGGGATCTGTTGTTTCCGATGGTGGTACGCCCTCCATGATTTTCAAAACCTACGATGGGCATATCAAAAAGATCGCTCTGCATCACAATGTTTCCAATAAGGCGGCCTTTTCCCTGCTCAGTGCTCATATCTACAAGCTTCAGACCCTCGATCATTCCCTGATCCGTCTTATAATAATTTCCAAGGAGCTGATACCCTCCACAGATTGCGATCACAACTCCATTATCTTCCACATACGCCTTGAAATCCTTCTGGATTTCCTTCAGCTTTTCACATACCAGCATCTGTTCTCTGTCGGAGCCACCGCCAAGAAGTACGATATCCAGTTTGGAAAAATCGATTCTGTCATCCAGTTCATAAGCTATGGTTTCTGCCTCGATTCCTCTCCAGAGACAGCGCTTCATCAGACACTGGATATTTCCTCTGTCACCGTAAAGGTTCAGAAGATCCGGATATAAATGCCCTATCGTTATCTTCATTTCTCACCCTCCAGTTTCTTCAGGATATTTCTGGTGCCAAACAGCGCCGTATAATTTACAAGTACATAAAGATTGCCGCATCCATCCCCGATTCGTTTGCGGATGGCTGTCTCCACATCATTTTCCAGTATGGACGGGATATCCACATATTTCAGACGGAGGCGCATATCCTGACACCGGATACCACTGACTGTAATGGAATTGATATTGTCCCCTCCGAAAAGATCAAAATCCACATCCCAGAGCCAGGAGATATCTTTTCCATCCTGTGCATTATCATTGATCACAATGATGATATCCTTTGGTGATCCGTCCTGCATCACAGCTGAAATGTTCTGGTTAAAACCAGCCGGATTCTTGGCAAGATTCAGAACAACACTGGTGCCCTTGATCCGAAACTGTTCATTGCGTCCGTTTTCCGGATTAAACTTCCGGAGCATCTCATTAAAATGCTCCGCCTTAAAGCCTGCGGTACGAATTCCCGCATAGGCAGCCAGAATATTATACACATTATAGAATCCCTTATAATTGGCCACAATCCGTTTATCCTCCACTGTAAAGGCAATCTGATCATCCACCTTCACATCTGTGGCATCAAAGTCGATCTCCGGACGTTTAAAGCCGCATTTCGGACATCTGTAGTCTCCCAGCTGACTGTAATGATAGAAGCTGTAGATCAGCCTTTCTCCACAGCACTTACAGAACCGGCCCTCACGGATCTCGTTTGTTTTGTTCTCGATCACCGGTTTGCTGATCCCGTAGGTTACAAAAGGATTTCCGCAGTCCATGGCAAGATATGCAGACAGTGCATCATCACCATTGACAATGACCTTCATATCCGGAACCTTTTTCATCATTTCTTCCAGGATGTTCATAGTGATATCGATCTCGCCATAACGGTCCAGCTGATCACGGAACAGATTGGTCATAACCATATAATCCGGTCTGATCCTTGTGAACACATGTCTTGTGGATGCCTCATCCACCTCGATACAGGCATAATCCGCATCCAGTTTTCCGCTGAATTTTGCCCCCAATACAAAGGCTGCCACAACTCCGTTGAGCATGTTTGAACCGGTATGATTGCAGATGACCTTTTTTCCCTCTGCCTCAAGGCCTGCGCACAGCATGTTATTGGTTGTGGTCTTTCCGTTTGTTCCGCATACTACAAATATTTTTTCTCTTACCTGAGAAGAAAGCTCTTCCAGGATATCCGGACAGATCTTCATCGCGACCTTACCGGCCCAGGTCACACCCTGCCGGCCCATAAGCTTACAGACATGTCCTGTGATCTTTGCTGCCATCACAGCAATGGTTGTTCTTATTTTCATAATCTTCTGATTCCTTTGTTTTTATTTCTCTTACCACAGATCTTCCGCTGTCAGGAAATCGGTACAGATTCCTTCTGCTCCCTGCGAAATGTATCTTCTGGCCTGGTCACGGTCATTAACCGTATAAACATACAGACTGATCCCGTTTTTTTCAAAGATCTTCTCCGTTTCTTCTGACCAATACTCCCAGTATACTGTTGCTGCCGGAATTCCCTTTTCTTTACAGAAGGATGCAATATACTCCAGCTCTTCCACAGAATACTCCTGCCACAGTGAATATACATAGGAAGGAAAAGAATAGAGCATGGCCGTTCCGGGAAACATTGCTTCATTGTAGATTTCCGGAATGATCCGATCCAGCGTCTCACCGGCACCTGCATTCCTGGCGATTTCCACATAATCACTGTAATCCTCCAGTGTTCTCTGATAATTGCGAAGAGAATACTGTTTGGAATCGATCAGCACATATGCATCCGGATAATCTTTCAGAAGAAGGAAAAAATCCTCCAGTGTCATGGGGGTGTATTTCCCATATATTTTACTTTGTCTGAATTCCTTTTCTGTAAGGACTTTTTTTCCGTTGCCATCCCACTGTCCCATGGAATCGTTCCAGTTATGCCTGCAGACCCATACTCCATCGGATGTCCTGGAAAGATCCAATTCAAAAAGACGAACTCCCTGTTCATACATGAACAGAAATCCCTCTCTGGAATTCAGGTAATCCTTTCCGTCCATACCTCCCAGAGCATGTGCAATGGTCCTGTAGTCCTTCCAGCTAAATCCTCCTGATGTATTCCGGGCAGTTTCTGTTTCCGGAAAACTTCCTCCCAGAAGAAAAAGCGATACAAACAGTATTTCCAATGTCAGTATAAAACGTCGCATCATCTCAGGCAACAAAAAAATGCACAAGACGTAAAGGAAAACATTTCCTCGCTGCTTTCCTTTTTATCTTCTGCAAATTTATCATATCCGGGAACCTGTCCCAAACCATTCCTATATTGTTTCTGTCCGGTAATACCAAAAGTCCCACCGACCATGTTTATCATCCTTTCGCATACGTGTAGTCGTATTTCATACATTACCGATTGTACGCTAAAAAAGGATAATAATCAAGTTAATCCTCTTCTTCCTCGTCATATTCCTGCTGAAGTCTCAGATATTCATCATATTTCTCGTGTGCATTCCGATTATAGGATCGGGAGATCGGTATTACATGCTCTCCGATATGGAAGCTGTCATTTTCAGCTCCTGTGACCCGTTCCATATTTACTATAAAGCTCTGATGACACCGCAAAAATGTACCGTCGTCAAGCTGTTTTTCGAAGTCATTCAGCTTACCTCAGGTTTCCTTTTCTTTTCCAATTCTTCCAATAAAAGCTCGCCGCTTTTAAATATCCGAATTTCTGACCCTGGAACGATCCGCTCAAGCTGTTTGTGAAGTTTTCTCGCATCCGCCTGCATATCATCACAAATGGCAATGGTCATCATCGTCATATTTATGTATCCCCTTTTACTCCATCATTGTTACTTTTTGTTCTATATATTATACCATGATTTGTTATTCAAATTATGATATCTTAATGTAATTTATGGTCGAAAGCCCACAATTTATGCATTTTTTCGAGTTTTTTGGAATATTAAAAAAGGACATCTGCATTTCTGCAAATGTCCTTTAAATCGGTCAGAAGTAAATTATACAAGCTCGATAAGAACTTCCATTGCTGCATCGCCTTTACGCTGTCCGATCTTAACGATTCTTGTGTAACCACCGTTACGATCTGCGTATTTCGGAGCGATCTCGCTGAACATCTTGTCAACCATGTCAACTTCTTTTGTATTTTTCTTTCTGCCAGCGCCCTTAGCAGGAACCTCTGTTACAGGATAGAAAACTTTCATCATCTCACGACGTGCATGAAGTCTGGAAGGAGCATCTTTCTTGATCTCTTTCTGAACTTCATCGTAAACTGTTTTCTTTTTGCCGTCTACGACTTCTTTTACACGTTTTCCGTCAGCATCTTTACGAGCAACCTTAGCTGTTACTGTAACTGTCTCGAAATTGTCTTTCTCACGTACAGCCATAGCGATAAGTCCCTCAGCGATCTTACGGATCTCTTTAGCCTTAGCTTCTGTTGTCACGATCTTTCCGTGATGAAGAAGGTTTGTAACCTGATTTCTGAGAAGTGCTTTTCTCTGGTTAGATGTTCTGCTTAATTTTCTATATTTTGCCATTTTATTATCCTCCATCTGTGGGACACCAGGACATGCTTGTTCGGTCTTACTGCCCTGCTGCTGACACCCCACTCATTACTCTGTTTCCGGATTATTCCTCTGTAGGCTGGAGCTGAAGTCCCAGCTCTTTGAGTTTTGCAAGTACTTCCTCTAAGGATTTGCGGCCCAGATTACGAACCTTCATCATATCGTCAGAAGTCTTGTTGCATAATTCTTCAACCGTATTGATACCGGCTCTCTTAAGGCAGTTGTAGGAACGAACAGAGAGCTCAAGCTCATCAATGCTCATCTCCAGGACCTTTTCCTTCTCATTGTCTTCTTTCTCGATCATAACCTCTGCGGTCTTAGCATTCTCGGAAAGATCAATGAACAGGTTTAAATGCTCGCTGAGAACCTTCGCTGCAAGGCTGACTGCCTCATCCGGATCAAGTGTTCCATTGGTATATACATCCAGTGTAAGCTTGTCGAAGTCAGTTACCTGACCAACTCGTGTATTCTCTACGATCATGTTGACTCTGTCTACCGGTGTGTAGATCGCATCCACTGCGATCATACCGATCGGCATGTCATCGGTTTTGCCTTTGTCTGCACTGATATAGCCACGACCCTTGGTAATGGTAAGCTCCATGGCCAGTCTGCAGTCTTTTCCACCGTTCAGGGTTGCGATCACCTGATCCGGGTTCATGATCTCAATATCCTGATCTGCCTGGATATCAGCTGCTGTAACAACACCTTTGCCCTCACACTCAATGTATGCGGTCTTCGGCTCATTGTCACTGCTGTGATTCTTAATGGCAAGAGATTTCAGATTCATGATGATTTCGGTCACATCTTCCTTCACGCCCGGAATGGAGCTGAATTCATGAAGTACACCATCGATCTTCACCTGGCTTACTGCAGCTCCCGGAAGGGAGGACAGCATAATTCTTCTTAAAGAATTGCCAAGGGTAGTACCATAACCTCTTTCCAGAGGCTCTACAACGAATCTTCCAAACTTCTTATCTTCGGATATTTCGGTAATTTCGATTTTTGGTTTATTGAAATCAAACACTATAAGGTTCCCTCCTTCTGGGTTAATCAACATTCGAGGGTATTACCAATTTTTATAACTGTAGACACAGTAAACAGTTACTAATTATTTAGAATACAGCTCGACGATAAGCATCTCGTTTACAGGAACATCGATCTGCTCTCTTGTAGGAAGCTCTTTAACTACACCCTTCAGGTTCTCCTGATCAACGTCGATCCACTCCGGAACAAGTCTTCCGCCAGTGATCTCAAGGATTCCTTTATATCTCTCAGAGCCTTTGCTCTTCTCTCTGATCTCAATTGTGTCTCCTGCTTTGCACAGGTAGGACGGAATGTTTACACATTTTCCGTTAACAAGTACGTGCTTGTGATCTACGATCTGACGAGCCTCTCTTCTTGTTCTGGCAAATCCCATACGGAAAACGATGTTGTCAAGTCTGCTCTCAAGCATAACCATAAGGTTCTCACCTGTCTGGCCCTGCATTCTGTCGGCTTTCTTGTAGTAGTTACGGAAAGGTTTCTCAAGAACTCCGTAGATAAATTTTGCTTTCTGTTTCTCTTTTAACTGAAGACCATACTCAGACACCTTGCGGTTTGCACGTTTTAACTGTCTTGTGGACTTCTTATCAATTCCTAAGTAAATCGGATCCAGGCCAAGGGATCTGCATCTTTTCAGAACAGGTACTCTATTTACTGCCATTTCAACTACCTCCTAATTAGACTCTTCTGCGTTTTGGTGGACGGCATCCGTTGTGAGGAACCGGAGTTACGTCACGAATGCTGGTTACTTCAAGTCCGCATGCCTGAAGCGCACGGATTGCAGCTTCACGGCCTGAGCCCGGGCCTTTTACCATAACGTCTACTGTTTTTAATCCATGAATTAAAGCAGCCTTTGTTGCAGTCTCTGCTGCCATCTGTGCTGCATAAGGGGTAGATTTCCTTGAACCTTTAAATCCAAGACCACCGGCACTTGCCCATGAAAGAGCGTTTCCTTCGTTATCTGTCAGTGTGACGATTGTATTGTTGAAGGAAGACTGAATGTGTGCCTGTCCGTGTTCAACGTTTTTCTTGACACGACGTTTTGTCGTTTTCTTTGTAACTTTTGCCATTTTAAAACTAACCTACACTTTCCTTTTATTGAAATTAATTAGTTATATCTATAAATTATTTTTTCTTGTTTGCAACAGTTCTCTTCGGTCCCTTGCGAGTTCTCGCATTTGTCTTAGTCTTCTGACCACGAACCGGGAGTCCTTTACGATGACGGATACCTCTGTAGCATCCAATCTCCTGCAGTCTCTTGATGTTAAGGGCGATTTCCCTTCTCAGATCACCTTCTACTGTCATTGTCTCATCAATAACAGCACTCAGTCTCTTAACCTCGTCATCAGTCAGATCTCTGACACGTGTGTCAGGATTAACCTCTGCTTTAGCAAGAATTTTGTCTGCGCTTGGTCTACCAATTCCATAAATGTAGGTAAGACCGATTTCAATACGTTTCTCTCTTGGTAAGTCTACACCAGCTATACGAGCCATGTACTGTTTCCTCCATTTTCTGTTTCTGAAAGTTCCGCATATCGTATGTCACTTGCTCTCGCAAGGTGAAATGGGACATATCGACCTGCCGCTTTCTTTTCTAGTTTCCTAATTGGGGTGCCTCGGTAAAACACCCAGCTGTAATTGGCGAATCACAGCCTTTCCGAAATTGCGGATCTTAACCGCTGTTGCCTCTCGGTATTAGGCAATACATGCTTATTATCTGTTCAGTAGAACAACCCTACCGGGTGTTTCATACTGCAGCCGCACGTTTCACAAACATTCCAAAGAAGTTCCGATATGGAAATCAACCCTGACGCTGTTTGTGCTTCGGGTTCTCACAGATGATTCTGATGGATCCCTTTCTCTTAATGACCTTGCACTTCTCGCAGATCGGCTTTACAGATGATCTTACTTTCACTGGAAATCCTCCTTCCGTAAATTAGTCTCATATCTGCAGTTTCACAGGCGCACTCATACACAGTATTTGCGCGCTTAAAATATATACTAACACCTGTTTTCCTGAAATGCAAGAAAAAATTTAAAAAATTTTTGATTTTTTTTGCAGGCTGTATTATAATGGGTGGCAAAGTCCGGCAGACATATGGAATCTGCCTATTTTAATGAAAGGAATCTTTACATATGCATACGGAAATGAAATATCGTTTTCTGATACATTACACCTTATCTTTTATCGGTGGATACCTGGGGCTTTATGCCATTGTGTCAAGAGCAGATCTTTTTGGCAATGCCCAGACAGCCAATCTTATTGGTGTTGTGCGGGATCTCATAGGCAGGAATTTTTCGGATATGCTTCTGCGTGTGGGTGCGCTTCTCATATATATGGCTGCTGTTATCCTTACGGTCTGGATCCCAGAGCATTTTTCCACAGATCTTCGTTTTATCAGTATCGGGATCGATATCTTTGCGATCCTGCTCCTGGGATTCTTTCCTTCCGGAATGTCTCCGGTTGTGGCTCTTTACCCCGTGTTCTTTGCAATGCCTTTCCAGTGGTGTACCTTCAAGGCTCCCGGCGGATATAACAGCTCCACGATCTTTTCCACCAACAACCTTCGCCAGTTCACCACAGCTGTCACTCAGTTCCTTATGAAAAATGACAGCGCACAGTGCGATAAAGCAAAATTCTACGGAATGACGCTGCTTTCTTTTCATACAGGTGCAGCTTTGTCTCTGATCCTGTATATGACCTGCGGTCTCTCAGGCGTATGGCTCTGTCTGGTTCCTGCCTTCTATGCTGTATGGCTGATCAGTGCAGACCGGAATACCGCAGCCGATACACCGGCAGTTACCCGAAGCAGCGCTTCTGACGGCAGCAGCTTCAGAAATCTTTCCTATAAGAAAAAAGAGGCCTGACTTTATTTTAGCTTTGATAAAATAAGAGGAAATGTGATCTGTTTTTACACTGTCACATTTCCTTTTTTGTTTACGCGTAAGCCCCTCTGGCGCTTACAGCTTATATGCGTTCGAAATCCAGTATCATGATTTTGAATGGCCGCAAATTGATTTCATCTATATTTCTCATACTATCCTCATAACATATCAATATGCTCTGTAACTTGTTTAAACATTCCACGGTATTTACATTGCGCTTACCGGGAAAATCTTTTATAATTATTCCAGAAATCATAAATCCTGCTATATATTTTTGACCGAACATGAATGGAGAATTGAAATGCCCAAAAGTATTTACGAAGATATCTATAAAGATCTGAAAATGAAAATAGAGGACAACACCTTTGCCTATCAGGAGCTTCTGCCTTCCGAAAACACTCTGATCCAGACTTACGGCTGCTCCCGCAATACCCTGCGACGTGCGGTCAGTCTTCTTGTCAGTGACGGCTATGTACAGACCATGCAGGGAAAAGGTGTCCGCAATATCTACCGTCCAAACGAGAAGACTGCTTTCACCATCGGAGAGATCGAAACCTTCAAGGAATCTGCTGCAAGGAACGGTCAGAATGCCCATACGGAGGTGGCTCTTTTTACAGAGCTTTGTATCAGCAAAAATCAGTCAGCTTACACAGGATTTCCCGCTGGTGCAGAAGTATATTATATTCAGCGTATCCATTATCTTGAAGATATCCCGCTGATCATCAACCATAATTATTTTCTGAAGGAATCCGTTCCCGGCCTTACTGCCGAGATTGCCAGTCATTCTATCTATGAATATCTGGAACAGGTGCTTCATATGACCATTGTCAACAGCAAACGTATCATGACTGTGGAAAAGGTTACAGAAATTGATGAAAAATATCTTCATCTGAATGTAAAGGATTATAACTGCGTGGCTGTGGTGTCAAGCCAGACTTATAACAGTGACGGTGTGATGTTTGAATATACCCAGTCACGGCACAGACCGGATCATTTTCGATTTTATGATAATGCCCTGCGCCGATGAGCCAGGCTCATAACTGCTTCGCAGCTATACGGTTATGAGCAGGTGACAAATGTGGCTCACAAATATCCGCCTAGATCTGTATAGATGCTGTAGTTTCCTATTTTCCAAAATTATGTTATACTGAAACGATCAACGGAGAGAGGAAATTTTATTTTTATGAAAAAACGAGAATCTTTTAACAGCCGCTGGGGGTTCATTCTGGCCTGCATCGGGTCTGCGGTTGGAATGGGAAATATCTGGATGTTTCCCACCAGAGTTTCCCTGTATGGCGGGGGATCGTTCCTGATCCCGTATTTTATTTTTGTGGCACTGATCGGCTTTACCGGGGTGATCGGTGAGATGAGCTTTGGCCGCGGGACACGTTCCGGGCCCATTGACGCCTTCGGCATGGCCTGTGAAACCAGAGGCAGACGAAGGCTGGGTGAAACACTAGGCTGGATACCGGTGATCGGTGCACTGGCCATGGCTATCGGTTATACCGTTGTTATGGGATGGATCTTCCGATATATGCTTGGAGCCTTTACAGGCTCCACCCTGGCACCGGCAGATATTGAGTCCTTTGGCACCAAATTCGGAGGCATGGCCTCTGCCTGGGGAAATAATCTCTGGCAGCTGGCTGCTCTTGTGATCTGCATGTTTATCCTGATGTACGGCGTTGGAAGCGGCATCGAAAAGGCCAATAAAGTGATGATGCCTATCTTCTTTATACTGTTTGTGATCCTTGGCATCTATGTTGCCTTTCAGCCGGGAGCTGCTGCCGGATACCGCTATATCTTCCGCGTGGAGCCGGAAGTTCTGGCAAAGCCTTCCACCTGGATCTTCGCACTTGGACAGGCATTTTTCTCCCTGTCTGTTGCAGGCAACGGTACACTGATCTACGGATCTTATCTTCCGGACAGCGAAGATATCCCTGCATCTGCTGCAAGGGTAGCACTTTTTGATACTCTGGCTGCTATGCTGGCAGCACTTGTTATCATTCCGGCCATGGCTACCACAGGTGCCAAGCTTGACCAGGGCGGTCCCGGACTTCTGTTCATCTACCTGCCGCACCTGATCAAAACCATGCCTGGCGGACGGATCATTGCCATCATCTTTTTCGTAGCTGTGTTCCTTGCAGGCATGACCTCGCTTATGAACCTTTATGAAGCTCCTATTGCCACAGTTCAGGAAAAAACAGGTCTTGGCCGGATTCCCTCCTGCATGGTGATCTCAGTGATCGGCGTTGTGGTTTCGCTTCTTATCCAGGGCATTGTTTCTGACTGGATGGATGTGCTTTCCATCTATATCTGTCCTCTCGGCGCAGGACTTGCAGGGATCATGTTCTTCTGGATCTTCGGCCGGAGCTATGTGGAAAGTCAGGTCAACAAAGGCCGCGAGAAACCATTCACGAAATATTTTTACCCGGTGTGTAAATATCTTTATATTCCGGTGTGCTTTCTGGTGCTGATCCTTGGTGTTGTGCTGGGCGGGATCGGATGATAAGGTGATAACATAAGTAAAATAAAAAATTATCTGCATAAACAAATCCCCCGAAAAATGATTTTTTAATCATTTCCGAGGGATTTTTATGTTTTATCTTATAATATTCGTAAAGCCAGGATTTTCGATTTGCTGCATATCCTGAATACACTCACTTCACAGTTTGTCAACAAGTTTAAGTTTTACACTGATTTCCAATTATTCTACATTCTTAGAGTGTATCCGGTTTCTCCACTTCATAGTCAGACCAAGATGCAGCCGTATCGCTGCCTGAGAAACGTAAAAAAATGTGAGTGATAAATTCCACTTCAGATTCTTTTCTGCAGAAAAGGCAAAAAAAGACCCGGCAGCTTGACGCCACCAGGTCATCCTTTACAATATTTCTTATTTATCTCTCCAGATGATTCTTCCTTTGGAAAGATCATACGGAGAAAGTTCGATCGTTACTTTATCTCCCGGGAGAATACGGATAAAATTCATACGGAGCTTGCCACTGATATGTGCAAGTACCACATGTTTGTTTTCCAGTTCCACTTTAAACATCGCATTAGGCAGTTTCTCCAGAACAGTGCCTTCTACTTCGATCACATCTGCTTTTGACATTTTTTACCTCCTATGTCATGACAACAATTGCTGCTTACAGATTCGTAAGCGTCAGAATCTCTGGTTCCCCATCGGTGATGAGGATCGTGTTTTCATAATGGGCGGAAAGTGAACCATCCATGGTTACCACTGTCCACTCATCGTCCAGCCATGCCACGTCCGCACGACCAAGGTTGATCATGGGCTCGACGGCCAGGGTCATTCCCGGAAGGAGCTTGATGCCCCTGCGCTTCTGCGGGAAGTTTGGAATCTGCGGATCCTCATGAAGATGAGTTCCGATTCCATGTCCTACAAGGTCACGTACAATACCGTAACGGTATTTCGCTGCGTGGGCTCCGATGGCTTTGGAAATATCATTTAAATGATTTCCGGCTTTTGCCATTTTCAGTCCTTCAAAAAAGCACTCTCTTGTAACCTTAATGAGCTGCTGTGCTTCTTTGGATACTTCACCTACCGCATAGGTACGTGCTGCGTCAGAATGGTAGCCCTTATAAATCAGGCCGGCGTCGATCTTAACCAGATCCCCGTCCTGGATAATCTTCTCCTCGGATGGAATTCCATGCACAACCTCATCATTCAGGCTGATGCAGAAAGAAGCCGGAAAACCTCCGTAGTTCAGAAAGTTCGGAATACAGCCCATAGACCGGATCATTTCTTCCCCGATCTTATCAATCTCTTTGGTGCTGACACCCGGTTTGATGTAAGGGATCAAACCGTCATGCACCTTCTCAAGAAGATGGCCTGCTTCTCTCATAAGTTCGATTTCATGCTGTGTCTTAATTGTTACGGACATTCTTATTCTCCTAAGATGTCAACGATCTCCTGGAATACCTCATTCAGATCCCTGGTTCCGTCTACCGTCTTCAAAACACCCTGTGTGGTGTAATAGTCAATCAATGGCTGTGTCTGCTCATGATAAACATTCAGACGCTTCTGAACTGTTTCCGGCTTGTCATCATCACGGAGTACAAGCTTGTCACCACAGGTATCGCAGACCCCCTCTGTCTTCGGTGCTGCAAATACAACGTGATAAGTTGCACCACATTTCACACATGCACGGCGTCCGCCCATACGTTTCACGATGTTATCATCCGGCACATCCACATCGATCGCATAGTCAATTTTGCTTCCAAGTTTGTTCAGAGCCTCTGTCAGACATTCTGCCTGCGGAATTGTTCTCGGGAAACCATCCAGAACATACCCTTCCCTTGCGTCATCCTGCTGGATTCTGTCAACAACAAGGTCGCAGGTCAGTTCATCCGGAACAAGAAGTCCCTGATCCATGTAAGTTTTTGCTTTGTTTCCAAGCTCGGTACCGTTTTTGATGTTAGCACGGAAAATATCTCCTGTGGAGATGTGCGGAATCCCATATTTCGCCGCAATTTTCTTAGCCTGAGTACCTTTACCTGCCCCCGGTGCACCCAACATAATAATTCTCATAGCATACCCTCCATTTTCCTGTTTTCTGCCTGATTTTCAGACAGTCCTGTTTACAAATCAAGGCTGCGACACTTTCGCACCGCAACCTTCATTTTCAATTAGTTCAGGAAGCCTTTGTAATTACGTACAAGCAGCTGAGATTCCACCTGCTTAACGGTCTCCAGGATAACACCTACGATGATGATGATAGATGTACCGCCGAAGGAAACATCCGCACCGAACACACCGTTGAAGAAGAACGGTATAACGGCCACGATAACAAGACCTACTGCACCTATAAATATAATATAATTCAGGATTTTAGTCAAATAATCTGAAGTCGGTTTTCCCGGACGGATGCCTGGGATAAAACCGCCCTGCTTTTTGATATTATCGGCTACTTCCAACGGATTAAAGGTAATTGATGTATAGAAGTATGCGAAGAATACGCAAAGTACCACATACACGATCAGACCCCAGCTGTACTGGATCTGACTTGGATTACACCAGTTATTGGAGGAAAGTCCTCTTAAGATCTCACTTCCGATGCCCGTTCCGTTTCCTTTGCCAGCGAACTGAGCAATGATCGACGGGAAAGACATGATAGAGGAAGCAAAAATAACCGGGATAACGCCGGCAGTATTTACCTTGAGCGGGATGTTTGTGGACTGACCGCCCATCATTTTACGTCCAACCATCTTTCTGGAATACTGAACCGGAATTCTTCTCTCTGCTCCGTTGAGGATAAGTACGAGCACTACAACAAACAGAATAATCACAGCAATGATGCAGGCTGCAAGCATTCCTTTTGCAATTGTTTTGCCCTTGACGAAGTTCTCATAAAGAAGGGACATATCACTCGGGATCCTGGACACGATATTGATAGTCAGGACGATGGAAATACCATTTCCAATGCCCTTCTCTGTAATACGCTCGCCCAGCCACATAAGCATTGCGGAACCCGCTGTTAAACTTGCAACAACTACGATTCCTTTAAGGAAGCTCATGTTCGGGATCATACCCTGACGTCCAAATCCGATTGCCATGGCAACAGACTCAAACAGAGCAAGACCAACCGTTACATAACGTGTGATTGCTGTAAGCTTTTTTCTTCCTTCTTCTCCGTCACGCTGCATCTCTTCCAGTGCCGGAATGGCAATGGTAAGAAGCTGAATGATAATGGAAGAAGTAATGTAAGGTGTGATGTTCAATGCGAAAATTGACATCTGAGTAAAGGAACCGCCGGTGAACGCATCAAAGAAATTGAATGCGTCACCGGTATTAGATTCAAACCACTGCTTAAAGAAGTCACTGTCGACTCCCGGTACAGGAAGCTGGGATCCGATTCTGATCACGAATATCATCCAGATCAGATAGAGAAGCTTTCTTCTCATTTCCTTTACTTTGAAAACACTCTTAAGAGTCTCAAACATTAGATCACCTCTACTGTACCACCAGCAGCTTCAATTTTTGTTTTTGCAGTCTCGCTGACAGCGTTTACTTTAACATTAAGTTTTTTTGTAAGCTCGCCGTTTCCAAGGATCTTAACACCATCACCGATCTTGGAGATTGCACCGCTTGCAAGTAAGCTGTCAACTGTAACCTCTGCGCCATCCTCAAAACGATTGAGAACGTCTACATTGATTGCGATAATTTCTTTAGAGTTTCTGTTAGTGAAACCTCTCTTAGGAAGACGTCTGTATAAAGGCATCTGACCTCCCTCGAATCCCGGTTTCTTATGTCCGGAACGAGCAAGCTGTCCTTTATGTCCTTTACCAGCAGTTTTGCCGTTTCCTGAACCATGTCCACGGCCTCTTCTGAAGTTATCGCTATGCTTGGAACCCTCTGCGGGTCTTAAGTTTGATAATTCCATTCTGGCACCTCCTTAATCTTCTACTTTTACCAGGTGCTGCACCTGCTGAATCATTCCTCTGGTTGCAGCGTTGTCTGGCATCTCAACTGTTTTATGCATCTTTGTAAGACCCATAGCTTTTACAGTTTTTTTGTGTTTCGGTACTGCACCGATTGGAGATTTTACCAGTGTAACCTTGATTGTATCTGCCATTTCCATATCCTCCTTAACCCAGAATCTCATCTACAGATTTTCCGCGGAGCTTTGCAACCTCTTCCGGAGTCTTTAACTGGCTCAGGC
This sequence comes from Ruminococcus sp. AM26-12LB, assembly GCF_003480785.1. Classification (NCBI taxonomy): domain Bacteria; kingdom Bacillati; phylum Bacillota; class Clostridia; order Eubacteriales; family Oscillospiraceae; genus Ruminococcus; species Ruminococcus sp. AM26-12LB. The sequence continues at coordinate 172,782 of NZ_QUJX01000004.1, forward strand.
CTGCGATTGTTGCCAGAACTACGTTCTGTTTATTTCTGGAACCCATACATTTTGTACGGATGTTTTTGATACCTGCAAGCTCGATTACGGCACGTGCCGGGCCACCGGCGATAACTCCAGTACCTTCCGGAGCTCTCTTCAGAAGCATCTCAGCGCTTCCGAATTTTCCGATGAAGTCATGTGTAATGGAATTGTTCTCGTCTCTTGCAACAGTAACAAGCTTCTTCATAGCGTCCTCTTTACCTTTGCGGATCGCCTCCGGAATTTCTGCTGCTTTTCCTAAACCTGCACCAACGTGTCCATTGCCGTCACCTACAACAACTAAAGCTGTGAAACGGAAGTTACGACCACCTTTAACAACCTTGGTAACACGCTTGATTGATACTACTTTATCTTCTAACTCTAACTGACTAGCATCAATAAGATTACGTTTCATGTGTTCTTTTCCTCCTCTTAGAATTTCAGTCCAGCTTCTCTTGCTGCATCTGCCAGTGCTTTAACTTTTCCGTGGTAGATATATCCACCTCTGTCGAAAACAACGCTCTCGATACCAGCCTCAACAGCTTTTTTACCGATCACTGTTCCAACTTTTGCTGCAGCCTGTACATCATCAGTGTTCTCAAGCTCTGCTTTTACGTCCTTCTGGAGAGTAGAAGCGGATACTAAAGTTTTACCAACTGTGTCATCAATAATCTGTGCATAGATGTGCTTGTTGGAACGAAATACTGCCAGACGAGGAGTAGTTGCAGTTCCGTTTAAATGATGACGTAATCTTCTATGCTTCTTTTCGCGAATTTCGCTTCTGGATGCTTTGTTAATCATATTCTCACTCTCCTTAATTATTTCTTACCGGTCTTACCGACTTTACGTCTGATAACTTCGTCAACGTACTTGATTCCCTTGCCCTTGTATGGCTCAGGTCTTCTCTTGTCTCTGATCTCAGCTGCGTACTGGCCAACTTTTTCTTTGCTGATACCAGATACGATGATCTTGTTTCCGTCAACTGTGGACTCAAGACCTTCTGGATCTTCCATCTCTACCGGGTGAGAATATCCGAGGTTAAGTACAAGTTTCTTGCCCTGCTTAGCAGCTCTGTAACCAACACCGTTAACCTCAAGCTCTTTTTTGTATCCTTCGCTTACACCAACAACCATGTTGTGGATAAGGCTTCTTGTTAAGCCGTGAAGGGCTTTGATTCTCTTTAAGTCGTTCGGTCTTGTTACAACTACATGACCGTCTTCAACTTTGATCTCTAACTCTGTCGGGAGTGCTCTCTCAAGTGTTCCCTTAGGTCCTTTTACTGTTACAACGTTTCCATCTGCGACTGTAACCTCAACGCCAGCTGGAATTGCAACCGGAAGTCTTCCGATTCGTGACATAAATTTGTCCTCCTTACTTAGATTGTCGGAGAGGGCCCATGCCCTCTCTGTTTTCAGTTTAAAAGCTATATGACTGCTTCGTTAAGCGGCTTTGGCCTACCAAACGAATGCAAGTACCTCGCCACCAACCTGAAGCTTACGAGCCTCTTTGTCAGTGATAACGCCTTTGTTTGTGGAAAGGATTGCGATACCAAGTCCACCAAGAACCTTCGGAAGCTCATCCTTGCCTGCGTATACACGAAGACCTGGTTTGGAGATTCTCTTAAGTCCTGTGATGATCTTCTGGTTTTTGTCCTCACCATATTTCAGTGTGATGTGAAGAGTTTTAACAACTCCATCCTCAACCAGATCATATTTTGCGATGTATCCCTCATCTACAAGGATGTTTGCGATAGCAATTTTCATCTTGGATGCCGGTACGTCTACAGTGTCATGTTTTGCAGTATTTGCGTTACGGATTCTTGTAAGCATATCTGCGATCGGATCGCTCATTGTCATGTAAGTTTCCTCCTCTTTCTTCAGACTTTACATGTCGTGTGAATATTATTTAAATGATTAAAAAGTTGCTTTCGCCTCGGCCTACCAGGAAGCTTTCTTAACACCCGGGATCTGACCTTTGTATGCCAGCTCACGGAAGCAGATTCTGCAAATTCCGTATTTTCTCAGGTATGCATGTGGACGGCCACAGATTCTGCAGCGAGTATACTCTCTTGTAGAGAATTTAGCTTTACGCTGCTGTTTAATTTTCATTGCTGTCTTAGCCATGAATCTTTTCCTCCTATTTAGCAAATGGCATGTTGAATAATGTCAGTAATTCGCGTGCCTCTTCATCTGTTTTAGCAGTTGTAACGAAGATAACGTCCATTCCTCTTACTTTATCAACCTTATCGTACTCAACCTCTGGGAAGATCAGCTGCTCTTTGATACCAAGAGCATAGTTTCCTCTGCCGTCGAATGCGTTCGGGTTAACACCACGGAAGTCACGTACACGTGGAAGAGCAAGGTTGATAAGACGATCAGCGAACTCATACATCTTCTCGCCTCTCAGAGTAACTTTACATCCGATTGGCATACCCTCTCTGATTTTGAAGTTAGCGACAGATTTTTTAGCTTTTGTAGCGATTGCTTTCTGTCCTGTAACAAGTTCCATATCTGCGATTGCAGCGTCAAGAAGTTTAGCGTTCTCTTTTGCCTCGCCAACACCCATGTTAACAACGATTTTCTCGAGTTTTGGCACTTCCATTACGTTTTTGTATCCGAATTTCTTGGTCATGGCATCCATGATCTCGTTCTTGTAAAGATCTTTTAATCTACTCACCTTTATATGCCTCCTCTCTTAATTAATCGATTGTCTTTCCTGTTGCTTTGGCAACACGAACTTTTTTGTCTCCATCCATCTTGAATCCAACTCTTGTAGCTTTTCCGTCTACAACGAGCATTACGTTGGAGATATGAAGCGGAGCTTCTTTTGTCACGATTCCACCGTTCTGATTAGCTGCGGACGGTTTAGCGTGCTTTGTAACCATGTTTACGTTCTCAACAACTACTGTGTTGTCTTTTACGTTAACTGCAAGGACCTTTCCGTCCTTACCTTTATCTTTTCCAGCGATTACCTTTACAGTATCACCTTTTTTAATTTTCATAGCTGACATTCGGCACCCTCCTATAATACTTCCGGAGCTAAGGAAACGATCTTCATGAATTTCTTCTCACGAAGCTCTCTGGCAACTGGTCCAAAGATACGTGTTCCTCTCGGAGTTAAGTCATCCTTGATAATTACGGCAGCATTTTCATCGAAACGGATGTAAGATCCGTCTTTACGACGAGCGCCTTTTTTAGTTCTAACAACTACAGCTTTAACAACGTCACCTTTTTTAACAACGCCGCCTGGTGTTGCATCTTTAACCGTAGCAACGATTGTGTCACCGATGTTTGCATATCTTCTTGTAGAGCCGCCCATAACACGAATACAAAGGATTTCTTTTGCACCAGTGTTGTCGGCAACTTTCAGTCTAGTTTCCTGCTGAATCATACTGGTTTCCTCCTTATTTAGCTTTCTCTACGATCTCAACCAGTCTCCATCTCTTGTCCTTGGACAGCGGTCTGGTCTCCATTACCTTAACGGTATCTCCGATGTTGCACTCATTGTTCTCGTCATGAGCTTTTAATTTATATGTTCTCTTCACGATTTTTTTGTAAAGAGGATGTTTTACATGGTCTTCAATTGCAACTACGATGGTCTTATCCATTTTGTCGCTGATAACCTTACCCACGCGGGTTTTTCTCAGATTTCTTTCCACGATTATGTCCTCCTGTCCTATTTGGAAGCGTTTGCCTGCTCAGTGATTACTGTCTGGATTCTGGCAATATTTTTACGAACCTCTTTGATTCGTCCTGTATTGTCTAACTGGTTTGTTGCATTCTGAAATCTCAGATTGAAAAGCTCTTTTTTAGCAGCTACTAATTCTTCATTCAGTTCTGCAACTGACTTTGCTTTTAAATCTTCCACGAACTTATTAATTTTCACTGTTATCACCGCCTTCTAAGTCTGCACGAGAAACGATTTTACATTTACATGGTAACTTGTGCATTGCAAGACGTAATGCTTCACGGGCAACCTCTTCGGACACGCCTGCAATCTCAAACATAACACGACCTGGTTTTACTACTGCTACCCAGTACTCCAGAGCGCCTTTTCCGGAACCCATTCGAGTCTCAGCTGGTTTAGCTGTTACCGGTTTATCCGGGAAAATCTTAATCCAAACTTTACCGCCACGTTTGATGTAACGGGTCATAGCAACACGGGCTGCCTCGATCTGATTAGATCTGATCCAACATGGCTCAGTAGCAACAAGACCGAAATCACCATAGTTGATAACATTGCCTCTAAGGGCTTTTCCTCTCATGGAGCCACGGAATTGTTTACGACGTTTTACTCTTTTTGGCATTAACATTATTTATCGCTCCCTTCCTTAGTTCCTTTTGTCGGAAGAATCTCACCATTGTAGATCCATGCCTTAACACCAACTTTACCGTATGTGGTGTCTGCTTCCGCAAAGCCATAGTCGATATCTGCACGAAGTGTCTGAAGCGGGATTGTTCCCTCGCTGTAGAACTCTGTACGAGCCATATCAGCTCCGCCGAGACGTCCGGATACGGAAGTCTTGATTCCCTTAGCGCCAGCCTTCATTGTTCTCTGCATTGTGGACTTCATAGCACGTCTGAAGGAAATACGGTTCTCAAGCTGAAGAGCAATGTTCTCAGCAACCAGCTGTGCATCTTTGTCCGGTCTCTTAACTTCTTTGATGTCAACGATAAGCTTCTTGTCTGTGTATTTCTGAAGCTCAGCTTTAACTTTCTCGATCTCTGCGCCGCCCTTACCGATTACGATACCAGGTTTTGCTGTGTAGATGATGATCTTAACTCTGTCAGATGCTCTCTCGATCTCGATTTTGGAAACACCTGCGCTGTATAATTTCTTTTTAAGGAATGTTCTGATGTTGTAGTCTTCTACCAGGTAGTCAGCAAACTTGTCTTCTGCATACCATCTGGAATCCCAATCCTTGATAACTCCGACTCTAAGGCCATGCGGATTAACTTTCTGTCCCATGCTTTTCCTCCTTACCTTTCATCAAGCACAACTGTGATATGGCTAGTTCTCTTCTCGATTCTGTAAGCTCTACCCTGTGCTCTCGGCTGAATTCTCTTCATTGTAGGTCCCTTATCTGCATAGCATGCTGCAACATAAAGGTTGTCTGCGTTCATTCCGTTGTTGTTCTCAGCGTTTGCTACTGCTGACTCAAGCAGTTTTTTGATCACGCTGGAAGCGTATCTCGGATTGTATGTCAGGATACCAAGTGCTGTCTGTACATCTTTGCCACGGATCGCATCTAATACGTAGCAGGCTTTCTGAACAGAAATTCTTGCATAAGATAACTTTGCAGACGGCCTTGTCTCTCTATTATTCTCATTTCTGGCTCTCTTTATCTGGCTTCTATGTCCTTTTGCCATCTTAAAGTGCCTCCTTTCTTAAATTCGATATCTAAGTTATCTGCCAGCTGTCTTAAATTGACAGCGGGCAGTTATAAATCTGATGACTAGCGTACTCCGGACTTCTTCTCGTCTTTTCCGTGTCCTCTGTAAGTTCTTGTTGCAACGAACTCACCAAGTTTGTGTCCTACCATATCCTCTGTGATATATACCGGCACATGTTTTCTTCCGTCATGAACAGCGATTGTGTGTCCTACGAAAGACGGGAAGATTGTGGAACGGCGAGACCAAGTTTTGATTACGGATTTATCATTTGCAGCGTTAAGAGCGTCTACTTTTTTAAGTAAGCTCTGGTCTGCAAAAGGTCCTTTTTTCAGTGAACGAGACATGCTTTCTCCTCCTTATTATTTCGATAATGCTTTTCCATCGCGTCTTCTTACGATGTACTTGTTGGACTGTTTGTTTTTCTTTCTGGTCTTCAGGCCGAGAGCAGGTTTGCCCCACGGTGTGCAAGGACCTGGGCGTCCGATACCGGTCTTACCTTCACCACCACCATGTGGATGGTCATTCGGGTTCATTACGGAACCACGAACTGTAGGTCTGATACCCATGTTACGTTTACGTCCGGCTTTACCGATGTTAATAAGGTTGTGATCTCCGTTTCCGATTACACCAACAGTTGCGCGGCATACGATCGGAACCATTCTCATCTCACCGGAAGGAAGACGAAGTGTTGCGTACTTTCCTTCTTTAGCCATGAGCTGTGCGCCGTTTCCTGCAGAACGAACCATCTGTCCGCCTTTTCCAGGATGAAGCTCAATGTTGTGAACCATAGTACCAACCGGGATAAGCTCCAGTGGGAGGCAGTTTCCAACACGAACCTCAGCTTCCGGACCATTGTAAACCTTCTGGCCTACTTTAAGTCCCTCTGGAGCGAGGATGTAAGCTTTCTCGCCATCTGCGTAGCAGATCAGAGCGATGTTAGCTGTTCTGTTCGGATCGTACTCGATTGTTTTAACTGTTGCAGGGATTCCATCTTTTCTTCTCTTGAAGTCGATGATTCTGTATTTTCTTCTGCTTCCGCCACCCTGATGTCTTACAGTGATCTTACCCTGATTGTTACGTCCAGCGTTCTTCTTAAGGGAAGTAACGAGGGATTTCTCTGGTTTTGCAGCTGTAATCTCAGAGAAGTCGGAACCAGTCATATGTCTTCTTGACGGTGTATATGGGTTATAGCTTTTGATTCCCATGATGTTTCTCCTTTCGAATTTGTTCTCGTGCTTTCGTGCACATATTCGGACTTATCTATTAATTAAAGTCCCTCAAAAATCTCGATATCTTTGCTCTCTTCTGTAAGAGCTACGATAGCTTTTTTAGTCTTAGCAGTTTTTCCAACTACCATTCCACGGCGTTTTTTCTTTCCATCACTGTTGATGGTGTTTACGCTCTTAACTTTTGTTCCCTCGAACATCTTCTCAACAGCCTCTTTGATCTGAGTCTTGTTAGCTTCCGGATGTACAAGGAATGTATATTTCTTCTCACCCATGTCTGCCATGGATTTCTCTGTGATAACCGGACGGATGATTACGTCATAGTACTGAATACTTGCCATTATGCGTATACCTCCTCGATAGATGCAACGGCATCCTTTGTAACAACTACGGTGTTGTGTTTCATAACATCGTATGTGTTGATTGTAGCCGGTGTTGCAGTTTCCACGTCAGCGATGTTTCTTGCGGAAAGAACTACGTTCTGATCGTTGTCAGCTGTGATTACAAGAGCTTTCTCTGCTTTCAGGTTTGTAAGAACCTTCTGCATCTCTTTTGTCTTAACCTCAGCAAGTGCAAGGCTGTCAACAACAACAAGTTTATTATCCTGAACCTTGGATGTCAGAGCGGATTTAAGAGCTGCTCTTCTTTCCTTCTTGTTCATTTTTACTTCATAATCTCTCGGAACCGGAGCGAATACAACACCGCCGCCTGTCCACTGTGGTGCACGGATGGAACCCTGTCTTGCATGACCTGTTCCTTTCTGTCTCCACGGTTTTCTTCCGCCGCCTCTTACCTCAGAACGAGTTTTCGCTTTCTGAGTTCCCTGACGGTTATTTGCAAGCTGACGAACAACTGCAAGATGAACGAGATGCTCGTTGATCTCAACGCCGAATACTGCGTCATTCAGCTCCATTGTGCCAACTTCATTGCCTTCCATATTATAAACAGTTACATTAGCCATTCTGATGCTCCTCCTTTCCTATTATAAGGACTTTACTGTCTCTTTGATTGTAACCAAAGATTTCTTAGGTCCTGGAACAGCACCCTTAACTAACAGTAAGTTATTTTCTGTATCTACACGTACGATCTCAAGATTCTGAACAGTTACCTGAACATGTCCCATGTGACCTGGCATATGTTTTCCTTTGAAAACCTTGCTCGGATCGGAGCAAGCGCCGTTGGAACCTGCATGACGATGATATTTAGAACCGTGAGCCATAGGTCCTCTGGACTGGCCATGTCTCTTGATGGCGCCCTGGAAGCCTTTACCTTTGGAAACTGCAGTAGCATCGATATGATCTCCTGCTGCAAAGATATCAGCCTTGATCTCCTGTCCAACCTCATACTCGCCGGCATTGTCAAATCTGAACTCTTTTACAAATCTCTTTACAGCTACACCAGCTTTGTCAAAGTGGCCTTTCTCCGGTTTGTTGACCAGTTTCTCTCTGATCTCGCCGAAGCCAACCTGAACTGATGTGTATCCATCGTTCTCCTCAGTTTTAACCTGAGTTACAACGCAAGGACCTGCCTGTAAAACAGTTACCGGAATTAACATCCCATCTTCATTGAAGATCTGAGTCATTCCGACTTTAGTAGCTAAAATAGCTTTCTTCATTTCTTTCTTCCTCCTTATAGCGGATTACCATTCGGTAATCATATAGTTAATGTCAAATGACATTATTAGCGGTTTTTCATCTTGATATCGATGTGAACACCAGCCGGCATTTCCAGTCTGGAAAGTGCATCTACTGTTTTCTGAGTTGGTGTCAGGATATCGATAAGTCTCTTATGTGTTCTCTGCTCAAACTGCTCTCTGGAATCTTTGTATTTATGAACAGCTCTTAAGATTGTAACAACCTCTTTCTTAGTAGGAAGCGGAACCGGTCCACTTACCATTGCTCCGTTCTTCTTTACTGTCTCGATGATCTTTGCTGCAGATGCATCAACGAGCTGATGATCATATGCCTTTAATGTGATTCTCATTACCTGATTTGCCATAAAAAAAGTCTCCTCCTATTCGTACTTATATAGCAGTACGACAAGCGGCGACTGTACACATCTCCGTGTGTGTCATGGTATATTTGCACACACGTCCCATCCCAAGATGGTTATTGAACTTTGTACAGTGACTTGTCGTCAGTTTCCTAACTTGACATTCGCTCCACGGAAAACCTGCCAGTGTGGCAGCAACCTCGCGCTTCATAGCTATCAATGTCACAGCAAGGATTAGTATATACGATGATTCTTCAGAATGCAAGCCTTTTTTTTAATTTTTTTGATTTTTTTTAAAAAAGAAGAAAATGGCTCATTTCTGAACCATTTTCTTCTTATATAATAGGTACTTATTTTATTCTTCCATATCGTCCACATCACCACTGATGATATCCGAGTAATCAAACAGTGTAACCTTCGTGATGTCATCCTTAACGATATCCGGTGCATCACCGGCCTTCTTTACGCGGCTTGCAAGCTGCGCTGCGGAATAAGACGGCATCGCAAGGCTTCCAATGGTAACCGGCTCCTCTTCCTCTTCCGGAACCTCTTCGACCTTTCCGGCCGGATGCGGCTTTCTGTTTTCTTCAACCGTACGTTCTGCCATTTCCAGTCTGGAAAGCATATCTGCTTCTTCTGAAGTGGCTGCTGCAATCTCTTTCTTAAGTTCCGCATGAGCTTCACTTGCGGCAGTCTGTGCAGTCTGCTGTATGGCAGCCTTCTTTTTATTCTCCGAATAGCCTGTAACATCCTCTTCGTCAATCTCATCTACGAAACCGCCCGTACGGACCTTACGCTTATCTGCTTTTTTATTTTTGTGTTTTCGTGCCTTTTCTTCCTGAATGATCTCTTTTTCTTCTTCCTTCATTCTTCTGGCACGTGCTTTTTCTTCCTGCTTCAGTTCTTTCCTGGACTTCACATAACCCGGTTCCGGATCGTTCACATCTTCCTCAATATCATCCGGCTCTTTCTTCCAGAGTTCTGCGATCACATACAGGATGATCAGGAACAATACGACCAGACCAAGAATGATCAGGCCTTCAATACTTTCTGTAGCCACCATAAGATATCCCACATAGCCAATGGTAACTACAACTTTCGGAACATAATCTCCAACCTTAATGGTAAAAGTCTTTCCTCCGGAAACGGACTGATCTGTTACTGTTCCGGTTCCCTTGGAGGCATCGAGATTGGTGATCGTATATTTATATGTCTCGGAATCTTTCTGTACAAGGATCGGAGTACCTGCGCTGATCGCAGAACTCTTCTCCGGGATCGCATATGTAACAGATCCGACTGGGAGGTTCGTTGCCTTATCGGATTTATCCACGATCACTGTTCTCACCCCGAAGAACGGCGGAAGAACAAGTCCCAGTACACAGATCAGTGTGCATATCACAACAAAATGTACGATAAATTTCAATACTTTTGACATAGGTAATCTTCCTCTTTCATATTTGTAGGTACTTTGAAGCGGAAAGGGATACAGCGGGAATCGGTCTTCCTTTCCGTCTGTATCCCTTTATATTCCACATCCGCAGGAATCTACCCTTCCCGCGGACTGCTCTGTCCCAATTGATTACTGGTTGCTTAAATACTGTTCAATGCTCTCCATCGCTGCATTCTCATCATCACCGTTGGCAGACAGTGTAATCTCTTCTCCAGCGTCAAGTCCCAGGGTCATCATTCCCATAATGCTCTTTGCATTGACTCTTTTTTTGCCAATCTCAACATAAATTTCACTGTTAAACTGGCTTGCCACCTGAACAAGCTGTGCTACAGGTCTTGCCTCCAGTCCAGTGGATAAGTTGATAGTGATTGGTTTTTTAATCATAATAGCTCCTCCTTGTTCTCCCGCAGCTCATCTGCGATCTCACTCAGCTTGCGAAGCCGGTGATTCACACCTGATTTGCCCACCTGCGGATTCAACATCATACCTAATTCTTTCAGTGTGGCATCCGGATACTGCAGTCTCAGCCTGGCTATCTGTGCCAGTCCATCGCTTAAGCTCTCAAAGCCGATAGTTCTGCTGATCAGCTGTATATCTTCCACCTGTCTCACTGCCGCATTTACCGTTTTATTGATATTCGCAGCCTCACAGTTCACCTTACGGTTTACCGTGTTACGCATTTCCTTAAGTATCCGGATGTTCTCCAGATCCATAAGGGCTACGTTCGCCTCCATGACTGCCAGCATGTCAACGATCTGCGCGCCTTCCTTCACATAGACCACATATGATTTCTTGCGCACCACAATTTTAGCTTCTACGTGAAAACTGCGGATAATCCCCTGTAATTGTTCTGCTTTCCTGCTGTCCGGACACACGATCTCAAAATGATACCCTTTCTCTGGATCACTGATCGAACCGGACGACAAAAAAGTACCGCGAATAAATGCCCGCTTGCAACAGTTCATCTGAACCACAAGCGAATTATCCATTTCAAGTAAACCGGTTTCGTTATCCACAGAAAGCTTTGTCCCCTGCAGTACTTCCTCTGTTCTGGCAGGATCCGTAACCTCAACAAGATATACCTTACCCCGTTTGAGATGAGACCCTTCCCGGATAACAATCGCTGTCTCTATATTAAAGGTTTTTCGCAATAATGTAAAGCTTTTTCTTGCAACTGCTTCATTTTCTGTCTGGATCCATAGTTTTCTGTTTCCATCCGACATTTTTTCCACACGGCCACAGCCGCAGAGCAGTGCCGCCAGTTCTGCTACCTGACAGTGCCTGGCCAGACTAAGCTGTCCTGCAAGTTCTTCTTTGACTTTTCCTGAAAATGACATCCCGAACCCTCTTTTACTGTTTCCCTGCCACTCTTTTCATCGCGGCAGTTATTTTTTCAGAAGTCTGTCCTTCTCCGCATCCCTGTGCTCCAGGCGGATGCCGTATTCATCCGATTTGGAAAGCCTGGAAAAAAGTTCTCTGGCAATAGTAACAGAACGATGTTTTCCCCCTGTACATCCGATACCGATCACAAGGCTTGTTTTCCCTTCTTTAATGTAGTTAGGGATCAGAAAACGGATCATATCCTCCAGTTTGTCCGCGAAGGCTTTCGCCGTATCACTGGCCATCACATAATTGAACACTTCATCGTCAAGGCCTGTCAGAGGACGCAGTTCATCCACATAATAGGGATTGGGAAGAAATCGCACATCAAACACAAGATCTGCATCTGCCGGGATTCCATACTTAAAGCCGAAGGAAAGCACAGAGATCATAATATTGCTGAACTCTCTGTCATCCACAAAGATCTTTTCGATTTCCTGGCGAAGCTCCCTGGTAAGCAGATGGCTGGTATCAATGATATAATCCGCACGTTTCCGGAGAAATTTTGTTTTCTCACGTTCTAGGCGGATTCCCTCATCCACTCTTCCTGCTCTTGCCAGCGGGTGGCTTCTTCTGGATTCTTTATAGCGTTTTACAAGGACAGAATCCTCTGCATCCATAAACAGGATCTCGTAATCATACCCGGTCTGCTTCATACGGTCCAGAACTACTTCCAGTTCATCAAGGGCACTTCCGCTTCTGGCATCGATCCCCAGAGCCACATTTCTAACATTTTCGCTCTGCATCTCAGGAAGAAGGGAAGCAAATTTTTCCAGAAGCTGGATTGGAAGATTATCCACGCAGAAATATCCCATATCCTCCAACATTTTAAGTGCAGCTGTTTTTCCTGCTCCTGACACTCCTGTAACGATCACAAAACGCATAGTCTCTCTTCCTTTCCATTTCTTCTTCCGTTATATGCAAAGCGTACATACGCATTCCTGTTCCCTCTGTTTCGTATCCTGGGTACCTGAAAGCCGGACTACGCTGAGCCTTTTAGGTCTGTGCAATCGGATCCACAGACAAGTAAGTGGTATAATTATTTTGAAACGATGTACCAGAAATGGTCATCAGGCTTCAAAATCACCCAGGAACTTCACCTCCGGTTCCAGCGTAACTCCATATTTCTTATAAACGATATCCCTGACATTATCCATCAGCGTGCGGACATCCCTGGCAGTTGCACCGCCTGCATTGATCACAAAGCCACAGTGTTTCTCAGAAACCTGTGCACCACCTACCTGATATCCAGCAAGACCGCTGTCCATGATCAGCTTACCTGCAAAATATCCCTCCGGTCTCTTAAAGGTACTTCCAGCACTGGGATACTCCAACGGCTGTTTGGTGGTACGACGGATCGTCAGATCTTTCATGGTCTCACGGATCACTTCCGGATTTCCCTCCTTCAGCTGCAGCTTTGCTTCCAGCACGATATAACCTGCGGTTTTGATGATGCTGGTACGATATCCCAGTTCCAGTTTATCTGCCGGAAGGGTAACGATCTCTCCCTCTTCATCCATCACAGTTACCTCTGTGAGAACATCCTTCATCTCGCCGCCATAGGCACCTGCATTCATCACAACCGCACCGCCCATAGTTCCCGGGATCCCGCCTGCAAACTCAAAGCCTGTAAGCGCTGCATTTTTTGCTGCTGCTGCCACCGATGAAAGCAGCGCACCTGCCTGTACGGTGATCTCTGTTCCTTCTACGGTAACGGCAGACATATTTTTGTAGATCTGGATAACCGCGCCACGGTAACCGCCGTCTCCTACCAGAAGATTACTTCCGTTTCCAAGGATAAAATAAGGGATTGCACTTTCTTTACAGATTTTTACGATACGCCCCACATCTGTGTCTTTATCCGGCATCAGAAAATAATCCGCCGGACCTCCGATCTTAAAAGTTGTATGACGGCTCATTGCTTCGCCTGTAAAAACACGTTCTTCTCCAAGAAGATCGCAGAACTTTTTTATGATTTCTGAATTCACTTTTTATTTCCTCAGTCTTTCTGTTTTATTTCTGTAAAGCAGACATTACTGTTCCGCCTTGACTCATGCTCATGAACTGGATCTGTCCGTGATCTGCGCTCAATTTCTCATTTGCTGTCAGCTGTGTGAAACGTTTCCGGCTGACAGTATATCCCGCACAACTTCTCCCGCCAGCAGATATCCCGCAGTCCCTGTCACAAAGGAAATATTTCCTTCGGCAGGCTTCTTCACCATAGTTCTTCTCCGTCTGAAAAGCTTTTCTTTTGCCGGTTGTTCTCTGGAATACAGTACTTTGAGTTTACGTATTCCCTGTTTACGCAGTTCTTTTTTTATGATCCTGGCCGCCGGGCATACTGTGGTCCTACTGATATCCGCAACCTCAAGTCTAGACGGGTCTATCTTGTCCCCAATGTCCAGGCAGGAGATCACAGGCACACGTCCCTCCCTTGCTCTGCTGATCAGAAGCAGTTTTGACGACAGTGTTCCCATTGTATCCACAATATAATCAAAGGAACGCAATTCAAACATTCCCGCAGTCTCCTCATTATAAAAGGTTTCGTAGGTATGCACCAAAATATTCTCATCAATATCCCGGATTCTCTTCTTGGCCGCCTCTACCTTGCTCATTCCCAGAGTAGAATGAAGTGCCAGCACCTGGCTTCCGATATTCGTCAATGTGATCTTTTCATGATCGATCAGTGTCAGACTCCCCACACCGCAGCGCGCAAGTGACTCTGCCACCTGTGATCCGGCTCCGCCAAGACCGAATACTGCAATTTTCGCCCTGCTGAGTTTTTTTACACCTGTATTTCCAACGAGCAATTCCATACGTGAAAAAGCATCCTGCATATCCGTCCTCCTGACACTGTTTTTTCTTTTGATTGAGAAAGACAGCGCCTGTCCGCCGCTGTCTATATTCTTTTTTATTATACTATCTCTGTCCGTAAATGTACAGATATTCTTGTTTTTTAAGATTTTCGCATAAAAAATTTATATTTTCTCATACTATTCCCATACAATCCCACAAGGAGGTTCTGTCCATGCTTCAACAGCTGATTCTGTGCTTTATCGGTTTCTGTGCCGGGATCATCGTTGCAGGAGGTGTCTCCGGACTGCTGATCGGCCTTTCCATTGTTCCCCGCTATGCAGGTATCACGCATACAGCTGACCAGATTTTTCTTTATGAAGATCTGACACTTCTGGGAACAGTTGCCGGAACCGTGGTCACCCTGTTTCCGATCAGAATTCCGCTGGGACCTTTTTTCCTGGCTGTCTGCGGAGTATTTTTCGGAATTTTCCTGGGCGGCTGGATCCTTGCACTGGCAGAAATCGCAAAAGTCTTTCCCGTCTTTGCCAGACGGCTGAAGCTCTCTCAGGGGCTTTCTCCGGTAATAATTTCCATTGCTGCCGGAAAAGCCCTGGGCTCCCTGTTTTATTATGCCATGAGCTGGATGTAATTCTTACTGTCACTCTACCATCTCACGAAAGGATTTTCCATATGCAAAATATCAACAAAAAAAAATATGAACAATATGTCAAGCAGCTTACTCCCACCCACAGTCTGCCGCTGAATATGGCAAAAGCTTTTCTCACAGGCGGACTGATCTGTCTTCTTGGACAGGTTATCTTAAACACAGCACAGGCTCTCGGTGCAGATGCTTCCGATTCCAGAACCTGGTGTTCTGTCATTCTCATTCTCTTAAGCGTCCTTCTCACAGGCTTTGGTATTTATCCCAAAATCGGCAAATTCGGCGGTGCAGGAAGTCTTGTTCCCATTACCGGATTCGCCAACTCAGTGGCTGCATCCGCCATTGAGTTCCGGGCAGAAGGACAGGTTTTCGGCATAGGGTGCAAGATCTTTACTATTGCAGGTCCTGTGATCCTCTACGGCATCTTAAGCGCCTGGGGACTGGGTGTGATCTATTATATCCTGAAGATCCTGGAGGTGATATCATGAGCAAAAATCTCAGACTTGGCGCAGCCAGCATTGCATTTTCACAGCCTTTGTATATCGAAAGCGCCGCATCCATCGTCAGTCAGAAAGAGGCGGACGGTCCTCTTGGAGATCTTTTTGACCTGGTCTGTGAAGATCCCATGTTTGGCTGTGACACCTGGGAATCTGCGGAAAGCACACTGCAGAAAGAAACTGCCACTCAGGCCATAAGCAAAGCCGGACTGAGCTCCGAAGATATCCATCTGATGTTCGCCGGAGATCTTCTCGCTCAGACATCAGCCACCTGTTTCGGCTCCGCTGGACTTGGAATTCCCTTTTACGGTCTTTACGGCGCCTGCTCCACCATAGGGGAAGCACTTTCTCTCGGTTCCCTTGCTCTGACCGCCGGATTCGGCACACGGGTCTTATGTGCCACCTCCAGCCATTTCGCAAGTGCGGAAAAAGAATTTCGTTTTCCCCTGGGATACGGAAACCAGCGGCCGTTTTCTGCCACCTGGACAGTAACCGGAAGCGGTGCCTGTATCCTAAGTACATCTCCTCCCGGAGAAAAAGCTCCTCTGCGCTCCGGCAAAAGCTGTGCTGCTATCACCGGCCTTACTGCCGGCCGTGTGATGGATTACGGTCTCAGGGATTCCATGAACATGGGAGGCTGTATGGCTCCTGCAGCCTGCGATACCATTGCACGAAGCTTTTCGGATTTCGGGCGGACGCCTTCGGATTATGATGCCGTCTTTACCGGGGATCTGGGGATCATCGGGCAGAAAATTCTCCTGGATCTTCTGGAGGAACAAAATATCCGGCTTTCTCCCATTCATAAAGACTGCGGTATCCTGATCTATGACAATCCTTCTCAGGACACCCACTCAGGAGGAAGCGGCTGCGGCTGTTCTGCTGTAGTCCTTGCCTCCTATATCCTTCCGAAGATTGTATCCGGAGAATGGAAGCGGATCCTTTTTGTACCAACAGGAGCGCTTCTTTCCAAAGTAAGCTTTAATGAAGGTGACAGTATTCCGGGTATTGCCCACGGAGTTGTCATCGAGCATATGGAGGTATGAGCATGGATTACTTTAACGCATTCTGGTTCGGCGGCCTTGTCTGTGCCCTGATCCAGATCCTTCTAGACAAGACAAAGCTGATGCCTGGCCGTGTGATGGTACTTCTGGTATGCAGCGGCGCCCTGTTAAGTGCCGTTGGCGTCTACCGGCCGCTGGTGGATTTTGCAGGTGCCGGGGCCTCCGTCCCGCTGATCGGTTTCGGACATGTATTATGGGAGGGTATGAAAAAAGCCATTGAAGAAGACGGCATCCTTGGGCTTTTTACAGGAGGCTTCACTGCCTGTGCTGCCGGAGTTTCCTCCGCCCTGATCTTCTCTTATCTAGCCAGTCTCTTCTTCCGTCCAAAAATGAAAAAATAATATTCCGGGAAAGGAGTTTTTTCTCATGAGTGATACTCTTTATCTGCAGCTGGATCAGAACATTGAAGTCACCAACCCACATGTATATCTTCAAGATATTGCTGCACTTTCCATGAGTGACCCCAAAATCCTCAATCGTCTGCGGGTCATGCCTGTGATCGTTCTGGATGCGAAAAAGCCCGGACGCTATGTGATGTCTGTCTCGGATCTTCTGAAAAAGATCCAGAAGCTGGAACCCTCCATTGATATTTCTCCCATCGGGGAAACGGATTTTATCATCACCTACCGCATCAGCTCTGCCACAGGGAAAATTTTCCGGTATGTAAAAATCCTTTTTGTATGCCTGGTTTCCTTTTTCGGCGCCGCTTTTTCCATTATGACCTTTAATAATGACGTAGATATGGGTAGCCTTTTTAGCCAGTTTTACACTCTTGTTACGGGAAAAAGTTCCTCCGGCTTTACCATCCTGGAGATTTCCTACTCCATCGGGATCGGCCTCGGCGTACTGATCTTCTTTAATCATTTCGGGCATCTGAAGCTAAGCGATGATCCCACACCTATGCAGGTGCAGATGCGGACCTATGAGGATGATGTAAACCGGACACTGATCGAACAGGCTGCACGAACAGAAAATCCAGAAACTGAATCATAACCAGAGCACACTCTCATATCCGTACAATTCCGCCGCCTGTCGCACAAAAAAAGCTCCCTGCAGATTTCTCTGCAAAGAGCTTTTTTTATATAATATGGGTTTACTTTTTTTCTGAAATGATATTTACAGAAGTCCTCCGATGGATAAGAACAGAGGAGCAAATACCAGTGATACAATAGTCATAAGCTTGATCAGGATGTTAATGGAAGGCCCTGATGTATCTTTGAACGGATCGCCGACTGTATCGCCGACAACGGCTGCTTTGTGCGCCTCGCTGCCTTTTCCGCCATGATGACCTGTCTCGATGTATTTTTTTGCATTATCCCATGCACCACCTGCGTTGGACATGAAGATTGCCATCAGTACACCTGTTACAAGCGCACCGGAAAGAAGTCCTCCAAGAGCCTCAACGCCAAGAACAACACCTACGATAACCGGAACAACGACCGCCATGATTCCAGGAAGCATCATTTCGTGAAGAGCTGCTGTTGTGGAGATCGCAACGCATGATTTGTAATCCGGTTTCTCGGTACCCTTCATGATACCCGGTTTCTCACGGAACTGGCGTCTTACTTCCTCGATCATCTTGTAAGCAGCCTTGGAAACGGATTCCATTGTGAAGGCCGAGAAGAGGAATGTAAGCATACCACCGATAAAGATACCGATCGTAACACGAGGAGCAAGGATATTGATCGCATCCAGATTTACTGCATTCGCATAAGATACAAACAGAGCAAGCGCTGTAAGAGCTGCGGAACCGATCGCGAAGCCTTTACCCATAGCTGCTGTTGTGTTACCTACAGAATCAAGCTTATCTGTGATCTCACGAACTGACTCATCCAGACCTGACATCTCTGCAATACCACCGGCATTGTCAGCGATGGGTCCATACGCGTCAACGGCAACTGTGATTCCTGTTGTGGAAAGCATACCAACTGCTGCAAGAGCGATTCCGTATAATCCATCCACACCGTATGCTACAAAAATACCAACACAGATCAGCAGGATCGGGAATGCTGTAGATTTCATACCTACTGCGATACCACTGATGATAGTTGTAGCTGCACCTGTCTCAGACTGCTCGCCGATTCCCTGAACCGGTTTGTAATCTGCAGATGTGTAATACTCTGTAATGTTTCCGATGATGACACCGACAACAAGACCTGCGATCACAGCAATGGCTGCCTTCATGTCTCCGAAGAGAGTCTTGCTGAGGATCAGGGACACGATGATAACAAGTGCTGCAGATACATAGCTTCCTCTTGTGAGGGCTTTCTGCGGATTGGAATTATCATCACCTTTTACAAAGAATGTTGCAATGATGGATGCGATCAGTCCACAGCCTGCAATAGCCAGCGGATAGAGAACACCGGAAACTGCTCCGGCTACCGCACCAAGTGTAAGGGCAGATACCAGAGATCCTACATAGGACTCAAAAAGGTCTGCACCCATACCGGCAACATCACCTACGTTATCACCTACGTTATCCGCGATAACAGCCGGATTACGAGGGTCATCCTCCGGGATTCCTGCCTCAACCTTACCTACAAGGTCAGCTCCTACGTCAGCTGCCTTTGTATAGATTCCACCACCAACACGTGCAAACAGTGCGATGGAAGAAGCACCAAGGCTGAATCCAGAAAGTACGTCAACGTTCTTTGTGATGATATACACAACGCTGACACCCAGTGCACCAAGACCTGCAACACACATACCCATAACAGCACCGCCGGAGAATGCAATGGAAAGAGCCTTGTTCATTCCTCCCTCTTTTGCTGCATTTGCTGTTCTTACATTAGCCTTTGTTGCAACGGTCATACCGCAGTATCCTGCGATTGTTGAAAACAGAGCACCTACTACGAAGCAGATTGCTGTTACCCAGCTTCCAACTCCGATTCCGATCAGTACAAAAAGTACGGCTACAAAAATAACCAGGATCTTGTACTCTGCTGTTAAGAAGGCGCGGGCACCTTCTGCGATCGCACCTGCGATCTCCTTCATTCTGTCTGTTCCTGCATCCTGCTTGCTGACCTTCGCTGCAAGGTATGCTGCGAACAGAAGTGCCAGTACTGCTGCCACCGGCACCAAATACATGTAGTTTTCCACTCTTTTTACCTCCGTTCATGTATTGTTAATACTTTATCACATTATTTTGCATATTTCAAATAGAATTTTCACTTAGTTTTTTATTAATATTGTGATATAATAAAAATTTATATAAATGGGATAAAAATTTTTTATATTATTGCTCGCATTTTTTCAGTTTCAGACAGCTTATATAATAGGAAGTTTTTTATATCTCTATTTGGACAAAATTTCCATTTTTCTTTCCAGAAGATTTTTTTCCAATAATTGTTTTTCTGCATTTTCGAATCCAATTCGTTCTATAGTCTCGGCAAAACGTTCTCCCTTTAATCCCTGGTCCTTAAAAAGCAGGATTGCCTTCTCAATAACATCCAGTGCCTCTTCCTCTGACGTAAAGATCCGGTTCAGGGCCTTTCCATGAGAAATTTTCTTTCCCCAGCGTCCACCGATATAGATCTTGAATCCGTAGGTACCGTCCGGGATGGAATGGAATGGACATTTTCCCACACACCTTCCGCAGTGTCTGCAAAGCTCCTCATCAATGTGCAGTTTCCCGTCAACGACTTTCGCCACTTTGTTTGGACATGCAGCTTCAATGGCACATTTTTTGCAGCCCTTGCATGCCTCGCTGTCAAAGTGCGGGATCCTCTGTCCGATGATCCCCACATCATTCAGATTTGGTTTCACACAGTTATTCGGGCATCCGCCTACTGCGATCTTAAATTTATGCGGCAGTGCAACCTGACGGTAGCCTTTATAGAATCTCCGGAAAATCTCTTCTGAAATTGCATAGGAATCCAGAAGTCCATACTGACAGGTGGTTCCCTTGCAGGATACTACCGGTCGGACCTTTGCTCCTGTTCCTCCTGTCTCCAGACCTTCCTTCGCAATAAATTCCTGAAACTCTTCGATCTTTTCGTAGGGGATTCCCTGGATCTCCACGGAAAGCCTGGTCGTGTAGGTAAGATTTCCGTTGCCGAATTTCTCTGCTGCTTCCGCCATACATCTGTGCTGTGCCGCTGTCACCTTTCCGTTTACAGTGATCACCCGTGCAGAAAATTCATCGGTTCCCCGGTTATTTAAAAAACCCTGCCCCTTCAGTCTTTTCTCTTCCTCTTTGCTTACAGTTAATGCTGACATATTTCCTCCTCCTGGTCTCACCGGCATTCCGATACTTTCCCACGGTATCGTTGCCCTGTATTTTGCAATGTTGAAATCGTTTTCACGTACTTCCTACTATACCACTTGAAGATGTATTTGAGAAATGATATTATTTTATAAAAATGATAGGTTTTACCTATATACCAATTTACAATAAAAGGAGATTCCATATGACCATCCGCCATCTCACTGTTTTTGCGGCCGTTGCGGAACAGGGCTCCATGAGTGCTGCTGCCAAACATCTTTATCTTTCCCAGCCAACAGTCAGTCAGGCCATCCGTGAGCTGGAAGCTCATTATAACGGCCTTCTCTTTGAACGTCTTGGAAAAAAGCTTTATCTCACAGAACGGGGAAAGCTTCTTCTTCCCCATGCCCGTGAAATGATCCGCCAGTTTCAGCAGCTGGAAGAGCTGATGCAGAACCAGGGACAGTCTTCCACCCTGAAGCTTGGCTCCACCCTCACTGTGGGAACCTGCCTGACCCCATCCATTATCCTGGATCTGCAGAAAAAAATCCCGGACCTTGACGTTTACTCCTTTGTCACCAACACGCAAAATATCGAACAGAAGCTTCTGCGTTCTGAGCTGGACGCTGCTGTGGTAGAAGGTGAGATCCATTCCCCGGACCTTGTCGTTCTTCCCATCATCGACGACTGTCTGGTCCTTGCCACCGGAAAAAAGCATCCGTTTTACCGCAGAGGACGCATCCATGTCCAGGAGCTGAACAACCAGAAATTTGCAGTCCGGGAATATGGAAGCGGTACCAGACAGCTTTTTGAGGATTACACCCTTCGCCATGATCTGAAAATCCGGACTGCCTGGGAAGCCAACAGTCCGCAGGCACTGCTGAACGCAGTGCTGTATAACCAAATGCTCTCTGTTATGTCCATACGTCTTATGCATCATGAGATCCGTCACCGTTCAGTCCGGGTCTTCTGCAACGAAGCAGGGGAATGGAACCGGAAATTCAAGCTGGTCTATCACAAGAATAAATTTCTTACCCCTGCTATCTTTGAGCTGGAAAAGATCCTTCACACCTATCAGCAGCTAGAACTGCCCTCTGTCATGGGTGTTCTGGAACAGGAATAAGCAGGGGACTTACCTGATCCAGTAAAAAAACGGCCGCACATATCGCTCTTACGATATGTACAGCCGTTTTTCGTTTTTTTCTCACCCGACAGGGTCGGATCTTTTTTTGAACCGGATATTTAGTTTGATTCGTTGAACACGTTTTTATCCAGTGCACCGTTCTGGTGTGCAACGATGGTTGTGCAGACTGCATCACCGGTAATGTTAACCGCTGTTCTGGTCATATCCAGGATACGGTCAATACCCATGATCAGACCAATTGCCTCAACCGGAAGTCCTACAGAGTTAAATACCATGGTCAGAGTAACAAGACCAACACTTGGTACACCGGCAGTTCCTACGGAAGCAAGGGTTGCAGTTCCGATAACTGTCACATAATCCATCGGACTTAAGTGGATACCAAAAGCCTGTGCCGCAAATACTACGGCAACACCCTGCATGATAGAGGTACCGTCCATGTTGATGGTAGCTCCAAGAGGAATGGTGAATGAAGAAATCTTCTTGGAAACACCCACTTTTTTGGACAGGGTATCAATGGACATCGGGATCGTGGCATTGGATGTAGCTGTTGAGAATGCAAATGCCATAACCGGGAAAAATTTCTTGATGAATTTTATCGGATTCAGTCCTGTGAAGATCTTCAGCAGGATCTGGTATACGCCGAAGCACTGGATTGCCAGTGCAAGGAGAACACCGATCATATATTTTGCCAGTGGGATAAATGCGCTGAAACCGATGTTTGCAAAGGTTCTGCTGATAAGGCAGAATACACCGATCGGTGCAAGTGCCATGATCATCATGGTCATCTCCATCATGATGTCATTGAACTGGCTGAAAAAGTTCGCTACTGTCTCTGCGCGCTCTCCCATTTTCGCAAGGATCACACCCACGATCAGGGCAAATACGATAACCTGAAGCATGGTTCCGCTTGCCAGGGAATTGATCGGATTGTCCGGAATGATATTCAGGATGGTATCCGTAAGAGAGGTCGCCTCCATAGTCTCCACAGAGGAAGCGGAGGACTGAATAGAGCTCATATCGAGTCCCACACCCGGATTGATCAGATTACCTACCGTCAGAGCAACCGAAACAGCCAGAGCTGTAGTTGCCAGATAAAATACCAGTGTTCTCACACCTACGGTTCCAAGCTTCTTGGTATCACCGATGGACATACTTCCGCAGACAAGGGAACAGAATACCAACGGTACAACCAGCATTTTCATCAGACGGATAAATCCCTGTCCGATCACATAAAGGATTCCCTCCACGATCACATCTTTCTTGAAGCTGCTGTCAGGAACCAGGTAACAGAGAATGATTCCCAGTATCGCACCTGCGATCAGCGCCACAAAGATCTTCGTGGTAAGGCCCATTTTCTTTTTCTGCTGTGTTTTCTCTTTTATATTTTTCTCTTTCATTCTAGTCCTCCGCTCTTTCATCCATATATTCTTTCAGCGATGCTTTCCAGTCCGGCATGTCATACACTTCAATAATACGGAGGATAAAATTATCAAGGACAGCATATGGCGGTCTGACAGAAGAAAGATCTGACTGCTCTGTCGGCACGGATCTCAGTTCGATCTCCTTTCCTGCAAGGCGAAGGATCTCGGTTGCAAACTCATAACGGTTGCATACACCGCTGCAGGTTACGTGATAAGTTCCATATTCGTTGGTATCGATAAGATACAGGATCATTCTTGCCAGATCCTTGGCGCTGGTCGGTGATCCGAACTGATCCGAAGCAACGGAAAGCGCCTGGCCTTTTTCTGCTGTCTCCAGCACACGGTTTACAAAATTGTTTCCGCCTTTTCCGTATACCCAGTTGCTTCGGATAATGAAATGTTTGTGTGTAAACTCTTTTACATAGTTCTCTCCGGCTCTCTTGGAACGGCCGTAAACAGTCAGCGGATTGGTATCGTCAAACTCTGTATACGGTTTTTTGCTCTTTCCGTCGAAAACATCATCTGTGGAAAGCTGGACGATCTTTGCCCCGCATTTTCTTGCCACGATGCTTAAGTTTCTTGCTCCCAGTGCGTTGACACGGTATGCATGTTCCGGATTCTTCTCACACTCATCGGTATCTGTGATACCGGTGCAGTTGATGATCACATCCGGACGGTTAATGGAACCGAAGTTGATCACTTCATCTGTGTCTGTGATATCCAGCTCATCAAGATCTGTGTTCAGAGTCTCGATCTGCATTGGATCCAGAACATCATTCAGTGCCCGTCCGATCTGTCCGTTGGCACCTGCGATCCATACTTTTAACATCTTTCTACCTCCCTGGTGTAATATGTGTGATATATAAAATAAAGAGACATTGATTTAGATCAAAACCAATGCCCCTTTAACCTATATACTGTAATATATTTTATCAATATCACAAAAAACTGTCAAGAAAAAAGCCCCTGTTTCCATAAGGTTCCTGCTGCTGATGTTACTGCCCACCAGCAGTATTTCCTCAAGATGTTTTTGTGAACAGAATTTACAGAAATCCTGAGGATCGGGAGTTCCATAACTCCCGATTTTGTATTGTAAATTCTGTCCCATGAATTATAATCTAAACAGGAGATCATCTAAAAACACATACAAAGGAGAAACTTATGAAAAAGCTAAAAAAATTAACATCTCTGCTATTTCTGTTCTGCTGTCTTTGCTTCTGTCTGATCCTGTTTCCACAGACAGCCCGGGCAGGCTCTCTTACGCCAACCGCACAGGACAATCTCAATGTCAGGTTACGCCGTACCTCTGATCTTATTCCTGTTTCTGGCGGATACATGAGGATCTTCCACCAGAAAAATTCTGTCGGCGTTGAATATTACGATAATGATCTGAAGATCAGAAGCAAGCGCAAGATCAACATGGAGCTTCCACTGTGGGGTGGCTTTTATGCCGGATCTGACGGATATTATCTGGTAGAAGGCCAGACAAACAACAAAGAAAACGATTCCGCTGAGGTCATCCGCGTTATCCGCTACGATACAAACTGGAACCGGAACGGTGCAGCAGCAATTACCAGTAACCCGGAGCTTTTTGGCGGTGAGGTCCGCACGCCCTTTGACTATGGCTGTGTGGAAATGACAGAAAGCAACGGCAAACTCTATGTTGTTACCGGTCACGAAGGATATGTGGATCCCTCTGTCGGTCAGGGACATCAGGGCTTCCTTATGGCCGAGATCGACCAGGCAACCATGAAAGGAAAGATCGTTTCCTGCGATCTGTGGCATTCCTTTGCACAGTATATCAAATCACAAGGTTCTTATCTCTACGTACTGGAGCAGAGTGAGGGTTCACGATGTACAAAGCTTTCCAGATACGACAGCACTACACTTGCCTGCACCACCATAGAGCTTTTGCCATACGGAGGCTCACATACTTCTGTGTGGGCACTGGCCTGCTACGCAAGCGTTGACGGCATGGCTGTTTCCTCTGACAGTGTATTATGCGTTGGCACTTCCATCGATCAGTCCAAATATGATAAGGTATCTGAAAACACGCCTCATAACCTTTATCTGTCCGTCACACCAATGTCTGACTTTTCCGAAAAAGCAACCACTACCAGGAAGCTTACCAACTTTACAGGCGGAGGAAAAAGCTTTGCGGGCGTAAAGATCACCAAAATAAATGACAACCGTTTTATGATTTCCTGGGAAGAATACGTCTCCGACGATAACAAGAAAAACTCTTCCGCTAACGATCCGCTCTCTTCCAGCACCCTTCATTATCTTTTTGTGGACGGAAAGGGAAAGAGTCTCAGCAAAGAGTTTACAACAGCTGCTCCGATTTCTGACTGTCAGCCTGTGGTAAAGGATTCCAGGGTCGTTTATTATGCTTCAAACTCCAACACCTTGAACTTTTATTCCATTAATTCCGACAACGGAAAAGCTGACAAAAAAACTTACCATATCGCAGGTGACAACGCAACCTGGAATTTCAAAAACGGTATCCTTACGATCTCCGGCTACGGACCACTTTCTATTTCCACAGAGGAAAACCAACGATACCCGGTCTCTTCAACAAAAGGCTGGTTTATCTTCTCCAACGATTCCTCCTGGAAAGCTATCAAAAACCAGATCAGAAAGGTAATAATAAAGCCCGGGATCACAAGTATTTCCGAAAGGGCCTTTGTTTATCTTCCTGAGCTGAAAGAAGTGGACATCCAGAAAGGGGTCACAAAGATCGGAAAAGAAGCTTTCGCCTACTGTAACAAGCTATCCAGGATCAACATACCTGATACTGTTAAAAGCATTGGAACGGATGCTGTGTGGTGCGGCTATTACTGGTCTGACAGCTCTCATGCATATTTTTGCAAGATCCATGCTCCGTACGGATCTTACGCAGTTACATATGCCAAGAAAAACAATATCAGCTATGCATGCAATATTTCCGATGCAGCTGTAACAGGGATCAAAAAAACATATACCTATACAGGCTCTGACATAAAGCCCGTTCCAACCGTAACTCTTGGAAAAGCAAAGCTTTCTGGCATCAATGATTATCATGTGACATACCAGAACAATAAAAAAGCAGGAACTGCTACCCTGAAGATCATCGGTGATAACCATTTCTACGGAACCATCACCTTAAATTTCCAGATCACTCCTGCAGCCACACCAAAGCCACAGACTGCAAAAACATTCCGGGATGCTTATAATGTCTACACAGTCAATACCACCGGGACTTCCGTAGCACTAAAGGGACCACGTTCACGCAATACTGTCACTGCAAAGATTCCGGCCACTGTCAAAGCTAACGGAAAAACCTACAAAGTCACAGCCATTGCAGCCAATGCCTTCAAAAACTGTAAAAACCTGAAACAGGTAACGATTTCAGGAAATATCACAAGCATAGGTGCCGGAGCCTTCCAGGGATGCACAAGTCTTCGTACTGTAAAAATCGGTTCCCGAGTTTCTGCGATCGGCACAAAAGCTTTCTGTGACTGTAAGGCCCTTACCTCTGTCACCATACAGACAGGACGTCTTACTTCCAAAAGCTCAGGTAAATATATCTTCACAAGAGCAGGTCAGAATAATTACAAAAAACTGACTGTAAAGGTTCCGGCAAGCAGACTTTCCTCTTACAAAAAGCTGTTTCAGAGCCAGGGTCTGTCCACACAGGCCAGGGTTATCAAATAGTCAGAATCGTACCTTGCATTTCCACGTCCCTTATGCTATACTCAGTTTCGCTGCAAAAGCCCGCAAAAACCAAGGTCGTACAGGGCTTACAAGGCGGTCACCGCCTATAAATGTGCCGAGTGTTCGTGACCTTCCACTCGTAAAACAAAACTAAAGGAGAATAAAAAACATGAAAAACAAAGGTACTCATTTTCTGGTACAGGGAGCTGCCATTGCAGCTGTATATGTTGTCCTGACACTGGTATTCGCGCCACTTAGCTTCGGTGAAGTTCAGATCCGGTTTTCCGAGGCGCTGACCGTGCTTCCGTTCTTCACACCGGCTGCCATCCCGGGACTGTTTGTGGGATGTATCATTGCCAATCTTCTTGGCGGTGCGATTCCGGTTGACATCATTTTCGGAAGCATTGCCACACTTATCGGTGCATTCTTTACCTACAAGCTTCGCAATACAGGCAAATGGACAGCCCCGATCCCGCCGATCGTTTCCAACATTGTGATCGTTCCTCTTGTGCTTCGTTACGGATATGGCATTAACCTTCCTATCCCGTTTATGATGCTCACAGTAGGAGCCGGCGAATTTATCTCAGCCGGTGTGATCGGTATGATCCTTCTTGGAGCACTTTCCAAATACAAAAATGTACTTTTTCATAAAAAAGCAGCAGTCTGACTAAATCTGCTGCCCACAAAAAGGAGCCATGAGAAAACAGCAGCATTTCTCATGGCTCTCTTTTATTTTTTCTCTGCGGATTCCTGCAGACTGCGCAGGATCCTCTTTTCCATTCTGGATACCTGTACCTGGGATACGCCAAGCTCATGGGCGATCTCCATCTGGGTCATGTTCTGAAAATACCGCATATAGATCAACCTCCGCTCCTTTGCCTCCAGAGTCCCCAGTATCTCTTCCAGAAAAATCCTGTCCAGTACTTTTTCCTGCCGATTTTCTTTTTCCGGAAGCTTGTCCATCAGAGAAATCTCCGTTCCCTCACCCTGATAGATCGTTTTGTGAAGAGATTCCACCTCTGCACCGGATTCCATGGTCATTACCAGTTCTTCTATGGAAATTCCCATTTCCTCTGCCATTTCTCCCGTCGTAGGTTCCCGCTCCAGCCGGCGTGTCAGTGCTTCTCTCACCTGATAGATCCTGTAGTGGTTTTCCTTCAGAGAACGGCTTACCTTCAGTATCCCGTCGTCCCTGAGATAACGTTTGATCTCTCCGATGATCATGGGAACGGCATAGGTGGAAAATTTCACATCATAGGACATGTCAAACTTATCCACAGCTTTCAGAAGTCCGATGCTGCCGATCTGGAACAGATCCTCCATCTCCACCCCTCGTCCCAGAAAACGCTTTGCCACACTGTATATCAGTCCTGTATTTTCCTCAAACAAAAGATCTCTTGCCGCTTTATCCCCCTGGTGTGCACGCCCGATGAGGACAAGAGTACGATCCATAGTTACCTCCTGATGATCTTTTTCATGTGCACTGTAGTTCCACGGCCAACCTCCGATTCCACCTGAAGCTCATCCATAAACGCCTCCATGAATGTAAACCCCATACCGGAGCGGTCTTTATCAGCCTTTGTGGTAAACAGAGGCTCCATGGCTTTTTTGATATCCGGGATCCCGGCTCCGTGATCTGTCACATCTACCTGAAGCTCCTGCCCCCGGAGACGACATTCTACCCGGATCTTATGTATCTCTCCTTCATACCCGTGTATGATGCAGTTGGTCACTGCCTCCGATACTGCGGTCTTCAGATCCGAAATTTCCTCCAGCGTAGGATTCAGCTGTGTGCAGAATGAAGCCACAGCAACTCTTGCCAGTGCTTCATTTACCGGTCTGCTGTCAAAAATGATCGTCATTTCATTTGTGTTTTCCATCATAAACACCCTCCTGTTCACCTGCCGATTTTTTAATTCCACAGATTTCAATATATTTTCCCACTCCGGATAGCCGTAAAAGCTTTGCAATAT
The DNA here is from genome assembly GCF_003480785.1 of Ruminococcus sp. AM26-12LB. Lineage (NCBI taxonomy): Bacteria > Bacillati > Bacillota > Clostridia > Eubacteriales > Oscillospiraceae > Ruminococcus > Ruminococcus sp. AM26-12LB. The sequence goes on from NZ_QUJX01000004.1 coordinate 201,694, forward strand.
GACTGTTCACATTGACAACCTGCACACATTTCCCCCTCATGCCAAGTGCCCGGTACCTACCCATCAGCAGACCGATCCCGGAACTGTCCATAAAAACGGTCTCTGAGAAATCAAAAATCATATTTTTTATATAGTTATGTCCAATAATTCGGTCTGAATCTCTCCGAATCTCATCAGAAGCCGGATGATCCAGTTCCGCCGGAAGATGTACAGTCAGCACGGTTCCGGATTTTTCAAAACCTGATGTCATTCTATCATTCCCCCATTTTTGATTTTTTATTCCATTTCTCATGACCAAAGGGTAAAAAAAGAGGAATGCGCCAACGCACATTCCCCTTATCCGAGGTTTCTCCTCTGTATGAGTTATGATCTTTTTTATTCTGTATAACCTCCATCGTAAGAGGAATCCTCATCTCCTCCGTCACTGTAGCTGCTGTCTTCTCCGGAATCTCCGTCAGGGCTCTGTGCATCTTCTCCCGCCGAAGCTGCGGCATCCGCTCCAGCTTCAGCTGTTCCATCTGTGCTGCTGTCAGCACTGGACGTTCCGCCAGAAGCTCCGCTCTCGATCCCGCTTACACCGGTCTTTCCGCTGATAGTACTGTAAATCCCCTTTGCAGAATCTGACAGTGTATCCACATATACCTTCTGTAGTTCCAGCGCCGCTGTATCCAAATCCTCCTGCTGCATGGCAGTATATGCATTAAACAAAGCCTCATAGCTCTGACTGCGTTTCTGCTCTTCCTCTGCCTGCTTGGCAACTGCATCTGCCGTATCACTGGACTGGGCAGCTTCTCCCTGAGCTTTGGTAAGCTCCACGCTCTGGCTGGAAAGAGAATCACTGTACTGTATGATCTGCTGATTGGCCTGCCTGTAAATATCCTGTTTCACAGCCGGCAGTACAAGGAGCCAGAATGCTGCCGCCCCTGCCGCAAATCCAAGTACCGTGGTAAAGAAAAGTGATATCTTTGATCTTTCTTTATAAGACGACGGCCTTACAACGATTTCTCCTGAAATATTATCATTCTCATTTTTTTCATTTCCAAACAAGCCCTTACGCCGTTTTTCCATCTTTGTGGTAACACCCGTCTGCTCGTCAACTTCACGCAGGAAACGAAGTGTGGTGGTATTGGTCTTGTCGATCCTGGCTGCTTTTTTCAGGGTTCTTCTCGCCTTATTCCACTCCTGATTCTTCATCTGGATCAGAGCAAGAAGATGATACCCCTTGATCAGCTTGGGATTCTGGGACAGGATCTTTTTCAGGCGGATGGCCGCCATATCCTCATGGCCTTCCCTACACATGGCGAGGGCATTGTTATATTTCTTGATGCTTTCGTTGATTGTTTCCAGTTTGTTCTGGTTTGCCTGAAGCCTGGCAATATATTCTGAAGCCAGATTTCGGTTCTTCTGGATATTCTTGCTGATGACCCACTCACTCAGTGCGGCAACCACCTCACCGGTCTCAAAATATACAAGACCAAGAAGATTTCTTGCACGGATATTCCGTTTGTCATAAGCAAGACTTTGCTTCAGACAGCTGATCGCCCCGGACAGATCCCGGATGCTGGCTTTTTCCAGCCCCTGATTATAATAAAGCTTGGAAAGATAATCCACCTTCTTCTGGATCAGTACATTGGCTCCACAGTGCGGACAATAATCCAGATCTGTATCCGTCAGGAACGCTCCACAGTTTATGCAGTTCATCCACTTCTCCTTATCTTACACGTCTGTTGCTCTTGACCTCACGCAGCATCTCCTGGAGTACATCCATGATATCTGTGATCTCCCGGTCATAAATGACACCTTCTACATCTGCCACATCCAGACATGGTTCAAATTTCTTCAGTTCCTCTTCGTAATCGATCATAATTTTTTCCTCCTGATCACAGCCTTGATCTCACCGACCAGATAAAGGGATCCTACACAGAATAGCATTCCATCCTCACCTTTTTCCTTTACTGCCCGTTCAAAAGCTGCTGGAACATCCTCTATTGCTTCCACTTCCGGTACTCCGTCTTCACGGAAGATCTCCGCAAGCTCTTCTACCGGAACTTTACGGTATCCGCCTACCTGTGTGACGATCACATGTCGAAAACGGATCCTGCTACAGATCGTGCGGATCATATCCGTATAGTCCTTGTCATCCACTGCGGAAAACAGCAGAGTCAGAGGAAATTCCTTCTGGAAATGTTCTGCTGTCTCTACAAACTTCTCAACACCGTCTTCGTTATGTGCGCCATCCACGATCACCCCCGGAAGAACCGTTTCCATCCTTCCCTGCCAGCGTGTTTTTGCCATACCAGCCTTCAGAGCCTCCAGAGATACCGGAATCTGATCTTCCAGTACCTGAATGGTTTTCACCGCAAGAGCTGCATTCATAACCTGATAACGGGCGATAAACGGTATATCAAATACGGTATCGCCATATGTCTCGTCCTTAAGAGAAAATCGGATTCCGTCCTTTGTGATCTTATGGATCTCTGTATCTTCCCGTTTCAGCTCATAATATGGACATCCCAGCTTCTCTGCATGCTCACGCATCACTCCGGCCGCATCCGGATCATTTCCATCGTAGATCACCGGAACACCCGGCACCATGATCCCTGCCTTCTCTCCTGCGATCTCGGAAACTGTATTTCCAAGATACTGCATATGATCGAGGCTGATGGATGTGATCACGCAGGCTGCCGGATTCTCCACAGCAGTGGTTGCATCCAGACGTCCGCCAAGACCGGTCTCCAGTGTTACATAATCCACGCCGGCTTCTGCAAAGATCACCATTCCCATCAGAAGGAGTGTCTCAAAATAGGTGGGATGATAGCTTCCCTCTGCAACCAGCTCATCGGAAAGCTTTTTAACTTTTTCAAAAGCACGAAGGAAAGTATCGTCATCGATCACTTCCTCGTTGATCTGAAAACGCTCGTTGATCTCCACCAGATGAGGAGATGTAAAAAGTCCGCAGGAATATCCTGCTTCCCGAAGGACCGATGTGATAAAAGCACAGGTACTTCCCTTTCCGTTGGTTCCTGCCACATGGATCACACGGAATTTCCTCTGCGGATCTCCAAGTCTTCTTAAGCATTCTCTGGTATGGTCCAGGCTGTTCTTAGTAGTAAATCTCGGTATATCTTCAATATACGCAACTGCTTCTTCGTAATTCATAAAAAAAACCATCACTTATCTATAATGTATTCGTAAAGAACTTTTGGGGAGAAAAGCTTCTCCCCTCCTGTTCGTTACGATACCATTATATAATAGTGGTGGAAGATGTCCAGTCCTAATCGTAATATTTTATCCGACATTTTTTGTATCGGAGTATCTTTTCTATGCCATTTACTGGTTGTCTGTACTGTTTTCTTCACCGGAATCTTCTGTGGATTCCGTTTCTGACGCTGTATCCGTTTCCTCCATTGACCCTGTATCAGAACTGCTCTTTTCACTGTCAAGCTTCCACTTGCTGTCAGCGAGCAGCGCATAAACCGCCCGGTCATGGCTCTTTGTCATGGCCTTTCTTGTGGAACTGTTGCTTCGCTGCACTACCGAGAGCCGGTCAAAATCATCCAGTTCCTTTCCGGTAATGATCAGCTTGGTAGGATTCACGTAAACCGTATCGTACCATTCTCCGTTGATCTTCACCTGGCTGGACGGCGTAAAGTTTGTCCCCTGGATATAATAGGTGTGATCCGTCTCAGACACAACCTGAATGGAATCCAGCGTGGTATCATAGATTCCCATACGCATCTTTGTCCGCTCAAAAGGATTCGCTCCGTCATATGTATACTGCTTTCCGTAGAGAAGATCGTACTGCAGGGTCTCCAGATCCACCTGATAATTTTTGGTGTTTCTTCTTGCCTGATGATACTTGAAAACATTTCCCTCATGGATACCTACACGGTCCATAACCTCTGCTGCCATCTGGTATGCCGCAAGATTTTCTTTCTTTTTCTTAAGTCCGAAATTATCCCACATCACATACTCTGTCTGGAACAGATATTTATTCTCCACATCCTCCACGGTCAGTCCCATGGTCGGCAGATGATCACCATACATGACCAGTACCACATCCTCCGGATAATCTGCCAGCCTGTCAGTCAGCTCTTTGACAAAATTATCCATCTCATGGATCTGATTTACATAATACTCCCACTTATTATTCAGCTCGTCAGTAGGTGCCCCGGAAACTGTGATCTCCGGATTTTCCAGTACCGGTTCTGAAGGATAATCTCCATGTCCCTGTACGGAAATAGTATATACATAATCAGGCCCTTCTGTGGAATCCAGACACTTGACGATCTCATCGGTGAGGACACTGTCCTTGGTCCAGCCCAACGAGTTCTTCTGATTTTCATCCTTCATATACTCTGCCGAAGTGAAGGTATCAAATCCCAGATTCGGAAAAATACTTCTTCTTCCGTAGAAATTCGCCTCATTATTATGTACTGCATGAGCAGTATAGCCCAGATTCTTCAGAACATACGGTGCGCTCTCACAGGTAGTTTCCTTAAGGATACTCTTGTAAGGATACTCTCCCGGTCCAAAATAATGAAGGCTCATTCCGGTAATGGATTCAAACTCAGTATTTGCGGTTCCGGCTCCTACGGAAGGTACCTTATAATATCCGGAGGAATACTCCTTCATCAGCTTTCTGAAATTCGGGATAGGATCTTCTGACAGCTCCAGATAATTTACCAGCGTAGGATCAAAAAAGGACTCCAGCTGTAAAAACAGAATATTCGGATGACTGCCTTCTTTCGTTTCCGGAAGATTTTCTTCCGACTTCTCGATCCTTTTGATCTCGCTTTTGGAATAGTCTCTCGGGGCACTGATTCCGGTATTAAAGATCGTCGTTGCCAGACAGTAAGGATATCCGTAATCCTCATAAGCTATGGCAATGTTTCCAAAATAATTGGAAAGAACTCTTTTTTCCAGAGCAAGCTGTGTAATTCCTCCAAAGGCAAGGACCCCGACCAGGACCAACGGAATATTCACCTTGTATTTCAGCTTGCCTCTGTACTTCGGCGACCTTATCAGGATGATCAGAAGGATCAGAACCGCAATTCCCAGAAGAACTGCACCTATGGTCATCTGGGTATGGGTCAGATATTTTTTTGCAATACTGAGACCATCTGTCAGATTCTTCACATCCGGTCCTGTAAACGGTGTGACACGGTTGAGAAGAAGCACACCGTTTACGATTCCCAGAAACAGCCATAAGCTGCCCACAAAGATACGCCAGAAAATTCTCTTTCGGAAGAGATAAACAATCAGCATCGTCGTAAAGATAAACGCTGCATTATAAGCAAATACAAGCGGCCTTGTGGTCATGTAGGTCCACGCCTCTGTGAACGAGTGCCTGCATATGGCCTCGATCACAAAGTACAGGACTGCACAGCCCAGAGCCTGAAGTATCAACGAAATCTTATTGAAAAAGTTACACCACTTCATTAAAACACTCCTTCGTTATTTCACCATCTGTGTTAACTGCAGGTTCACTTTCTCTTTCATCTCTTTGTATTTCTCAAGTTTCTCCTTCTCTGCCTCTACCTTGGCTGCAGGTGCCTTGTTCACAAAATTCGGATTGTTCAGCATTCCCTCGCAGCGTGCGATCTCTTTTGTAAGACGCTCCTGCTCTTTTGTGAGACGTTCGATCTCTTTTTCACGGTCGATCAGATCCTCCAGCGGCAGATAAACCACACCGTCTGCCACAACGATGGATACCGCATCCTCACCGATTCCGTTCTTATCCTGCTGTACGTGGATCTCTTTTGCAAACGCAAGGTTTGTAAAGGATTTCTTGCAGGACTCAAAACGTGCACAGCACTCTGCATCCTTGCCTACGATGTAGATATTGGTCTTTCTGTTCTGCGGTACGTTCATCTCGTTTCTGGTGTTACGGATTCCACGTACAACCTCCTGGAAGCTTGAAACTGCTTTCTCAGCATCTGCAAAATCCATCTCGTCTCTGTATACCGGCCAGTCGGAGATCATGATGGACTCTTCCTCCGGAAGCAGTGTGCAGTAGATCTCTTCTGTGATAAACGGCATGAACGGATGAAGAAGCTTCAGTCCCTGTGTCAGCGCAGTGCGGAGTGTCCACAGTGCATCGTTTGCTGCTGCCGGGTTTTCCTCTGCCTTCCACAGTCTTACCTTTGCCATCTCGATATACCAGTCACAGAGCTCATCCCACAGGAAATCATAGACCTTCTGTACGGCAATTCCAAGCTCATATTTATCCATATTCTCAGTAACATCACGGATCACTGTGTTCAGTCTGGAAAGGATCCATTTATCCTCGTTGCACAGTGCGTTCAGGTCTTCCGGCGCTGTTACTGTCTTGCCCTCCAGGTTCATCATAATGAAACGGGAAGCATTCCAGATCTTATTTGCAAAGTTACGGCTGGATTCTACACGCTCCCAGTAGAAACGCATATCATTTCCAGGTGCATTACCTGTCATCAGTGTCAGACGAAGGGCATCTGCGCCGTATTTGTCGATAACCTCCAGCGGATCGATACCGTTTCCAAGAGACTTACTCATCTTACGTCCCTGTGAGTCACGTACCAGACCGTGGATCAGTACATGGTGGAACGGTGTCTCACCGGTCTGCTCCAGTGCGGAGAATACCATACGGATAACCCAGAAGAAGATGATATCATATCCGGTTACCAGAACATCTGTAGGATAGAAATACTCAAGCTCCGGTGTCTTATCCGGCCATCCAAGTGTGGAGAACGGCCACAGTGCGGAACTGAACCAGGTATCCAGAGTGTCTTCATCCTGATGCATATGTGTGCATCCGCATTTCGGGCATTTCTCCGGCATCTCTCTTCCAACCACCATCTCACCGCACTCATCGCAGTAATAAGCCGGAATCCTGTGTCCCCACCAAAGCTGACGGGAAATACACCAGTCACGGATATTCTCCAGCCAGTGCAGGTAAGTCTTGTCAAAACGTGCCGGAACAAACTGAAGGTTTCCGTCGTCCAGAGTTTTGATAGCAGCTTTTGCCATTTCGTCCATTTTTACAAACCACTGTGGTTTGATCATCGGCTCTACCGTTGTACCGCAGCGGTCATGGGTACCAACACTGTGGCTGTGCGGAACAACCTTTACAAGAAGTCCCTGCTCCTTCAGGTCCTCTACCATGGCCTTACGTGCCTCGTAACGGTCCATACCTGCATATTTTCCGCCAAGACTGTTGATGGTGGCATCATCATTTAAGATGTTGATCTCCTCAAGGTTATGACGGCGTCCAACCTCAAAGTCGTTGGGGTCGTGTGCCGGTGTGATCTTAACGCAGCCTGTTCCGAATTCCTTGTCAACATACTCATCGGCAATAACCGGGATCTCTCTGTCTGTAAGAGGAAGCTTCAGCATCTTTCCTACAAGGTCTTTATATCTTTCATCCTCCGGGTTTACAGCAACTGCTGTATCGCCGAGAAGTGTCTCCGGACGAGTGGTCGCGATCTCAACAAAACGTCCTTCCTCACCTACGATGGGATAATTGATGTGCCAGAAAAATCCGTCCTGGTCCTCATGTACAACCTCTGCATCAGAAATAGAGGTCTGGCATACCGGACACCAGTTGATGATCCTGGAGCCTTTGTAGATATAGCCTTTCTCATAAAGGCGGATAAATACTTCCTGAACAGCCTTGGAGCAGCCCTCATCCATGGTAAAGCGCTCACGCTCCCAGTCTGCAGATGCTCCCAGCTTTTTCAGCTGATTGATGATCTTTCCGCCGTACTCCTCTTTCCATGCCCAGGCATGTTTCATAAATTCGTCACGGCCGATCTCGTTCTTGTCAATCCCTTCCTTACGAAGCTTCTCTGTTACCTTAACCTCTGTAGCGATGGCTGCATGGTCAGTTCCCGGCTGCCAGAGAGCCTCATAGCCCTGCATTCTTTTGAAACGGATCAGGATATCCTGCATGGTCTCATCCAGTGCATGTCCCATATGCAGCTGTCCGGTTACATTGGGCGGCGGCATTACAATTGTAAAAGGTTTTTTGTCCGGATTAACTTTTGCATGGAAGTATCCGTTATCCATCCATTTTTTGTACAGACGATCCTCAATACCCTTGGGATCATAAGTCTTTGCAAGTTCTTTACTCATGTTTTCCTCCTGAATCTTTCTGATTATAGGAACCTTAAAATGCTCCTGTTCTCTGCAAGAAAAAACACGCCCTCCACACAAAAGCCAATAACTAATGTGCGAAGGGCGATCATTCTCGCGGTACCACCTTCATTATCCGGAAAAAACATCTGTTATTCCCGTCTATCTCTTGTCCCTTAACGCGGGGTACGTGAAAACCTACACAGCAGCATCTGCATCTGTTCTGCATTTCTGCTTTCAGTTTCCCGGCTCCTAAGCTACCTTCTGCAGTCCTCCATCTGAAAATGCCTTTCAGCCTGCGCTTCTCTTGCGTCTGTGCATTTCTCTCTGTCAGCGTAGATCTGCATACTCCTCTTATTCAACGCCTTTGCCATGTTCCTACTATAATGAAATTTTCTTTTTTTGTCAAGACAGAGGCCTTATTTCAAAAGTAAAAATCAAAATAAAACAGAATATCTCCACCGGTTATTTTTTCCAATGGAGATATTTTTTTATCTATCTTTCTTTTATTGTTTTGTACTCCTTCTCAATGCCTGCGATCAGTGTTTTCATTGTATATTCCAGAATTTCATTTCCGAATGCTTCCGATGATTCTCGGACCGGATGACGTCCTGCAATACCGATCAGATTACTCTCATCTTCTTTTACCTGTCCAAAGTCAACCAGTTCCGGCCGAACAGCCATTACAATAGAGGTCTCATTTGCTCCGGCATGATCATTCTGATATTTCAGTCTCTCATCATCCGCATAGGTCCATGCTGTCATAATGCACAGTCCGTATTTTTCTTCTGCCTCTTCCTTCATTTCCTGAAATGCATTTGTTGACGGACCGTGTCCATGTCCCACAACGATGCGGACTCCTGCTCTGGAAAGCTGTGCAAAAATACTGCGCAGCAGATCCTGAAACAGTCCCTTTTCCATCCAGTAAGCACTGCCCTTCATCTGCTGGGCACAATAGATATTCAGTGCGCCCTCTGTATTGATATCCATTCCATAAAATACAGTTCCCCGATCATCAAATAAACGGTCAGGTCCCATGAACAGCATCGGAAGCACTACACCACCGACCTTTTCTGCCACCCGGACAAACAGTTCTTTTGACTGGATCCCGTCAGCTCCAAGAGGCATATGCGGACCATGCCATTCCAGTGTGCCAAGTGGCAGATAGGCAACCGGCATCTCCTTTATCCTCTGTACACATTCTTCCGGAAGTAATTCCTCGTATAATACTTTTTTCATGCTCGTCTCCTCCTCATATAATCAAGTGTTTTTTATTGAAAATTCAAGTTTTTTCAACCTTTATATCTCAGTGAACAAGCCAAAGCTATAAGCATTTCGATATATCAAGTACTGAAATAGTGGTTAGAAGGTATACGAAATAAAACGTCATTGATTTCCGCTTTACTGGCCTTGTGTATACCCATCCCTCTATGGCAGCTAACCTCCTATATCCACCAGGATCATCTCTGTCTCCAGAGGTCCTAACTTGTCGGGTAGAAACACCTATTACTAAGTATATCCCCCACAGATCCGTACGTGCCCAATTCAGGCATACGGCTCTTCACGACACTTATGCCTCAGATTATCCATATAGGCTCACATAAATACGTGGTCTTACTATAGGATGCTCCTTCAAAAACTGATTGAATCCATCCCATGTATAACTTTTCCTCTGACTATGCCTATTCATCCAAAAATAAAGAATCTGAATAACTCTCTTACGGAAGTTATCCATCATTTGATAGTTATCACTTATTCCATAATAATGTTAATACCCGATTAAAATCTGATTTACTTTTGCAAGAATATATTTCTTCTTTTCAAATCTCATGTGTCAGCTATGCTCCTTAACGGGGTCATATGCCCCATGGTGACTATTTCTGCCGACTACTGGCTCATTCTTTGTATTGTTGATTACTGACTTGCTTCCTGTACCAGCACTGTGATCAGTGGACGTTATCTGTTACATTCTGCTTGATTCAGTGGCTGCCCAGATGACAGCCTCTACTATAGTTACTTTTTTCTTACGCTACTTGCAGATAAGCTGCCGGTCTCCTGATATCACTGACCAGCTTTTGGGGGTCATAAGCCACACCTTTTGTCAGCATCGCATAAAAGTCACGTATCAGCTTGGCCGCAACCGCCATAAGTGACTGCATCTTCTTTAATGGATTCAGTTTTCTGGTTGTGTAATAATTATGGAGTTCTCTGAACTCCGGATTCTTCGCTACAAGCGACATTGCAACCTCAAAGAGCAGGTATCTGAGTCTCTTTCGGCCCCGTCTGCTTATTGTTGTCTCGCCCTTGTGCTTTCCTGAACTATTTTCAACCAATGCCAATCCTGCAAGCTTCTGCAGTTCCTTCGGATTGCTGAAGCGGCTAATATCACCTACTTCTGCAAGGAACCCTGACACTGTCCTGATTCCCACACCTTTGATCCCTAACAGCTTTTCAGCCATCGGAATCTGTTTTACCAGTTCTTCAATTAGAACCATAACTTCCTGCAGACGTGTATTTCTGGATTCATAGTCCTCCAGAAGCATTCGGATCTCCATTCTTGCAGATACTGCTCCTTCTTTGCTTCCAACGCTGTGCTCTGCAGCTTCTATCAGAGTCTTCGCCCTCGCTTAGCGGTATCTTCCTTGACGGTATCTTCTTTAGCGGTGTCTCCTCCAGAATTGCCAGCATTTCCGGCTGTTCCGCATCCTACAAGAGTCAGCAGTGACATTGATGCCGCAATACCGGCGGCAATTAATTTTTCGCTTTCATATTTTTCCTCCTATTTTTCATAATGACCAGGAATTCCCACACTGTCACGGATCTGCAGCAGATATTCATTTTCCTTTTCATCACATGGTCTCTCGGCTCCATCCTGTAGATACAGCATGCCGTTTATGATACTTTTTGCCTGATATTCTACCGGCTGACTGATCGTAGACAGTGAAGGCGTTATGCGTTCCGCAAACGGAATACCGTCAAACGAAACTACAGATACGTCCTCCGGAATTCTGTAACCATGCTTCATGATCCAGGACATTACCTCTATCGCAACTTCATCGCTGTAACAAAACAATGCCGTTGGCAGCTTTTGAGGTACAAATATCTTCTCTATCACAGAAATCAGACTGCTTTTTTCATAGTCTCCATGGATCTGACCGATCAGGGATTCTTCTTGATCCAGCTGCATCTGCCTTACAGCTCTTAAAAATCCCCGTTTCCTTGCAATAAGGAAGCTGTCGTCCATTTCGTCAATGCAAAAGATGCCCCCTATCCTTCTGTGGCCAAGCTGGGCAAGATAGCATATGGTCTCATAGACAGAGCTTTCATTTTTTTCCATGATATTCAAACGCATTTCCGGTGACTGCATATGACAGACTTTAATCCTAAAATTTTCTTTTATATACGCTTCCTCTTCCCGTGAGAGCAGAAAAAGGCTAAAGCAGACTTCGATTCCTCTGATCTCCAGTTCTCTTAATGCTTCCAGTTTTTCCTCAAATCCTGAATTGCAATAACGGATAATACAGCCATATCCCATCTTACATGCAAACTCATTCAGATACCGAAACAACAGAAGCTGATACTGATTAATGTAGTTTGTCATTATAAAGCCGAACAGTTTTGACTTCTTACCAGCCAGATACTGTGCGTGAACGCTGGGATTATAATTGTACTTTCTGATGGTATCTACCACTCTTTTCTGCAGCTTCTCGCTGACTGGTTTGGAACGGTTGATAACACGGGAAACTGTAGCGATCGAACACCCGCTTTTTTTCGCGATAAATTTAATATCTATATTTGCCATATTTAAAATTCCTCCGGAAGAATTCTATGGTTACATTTTATAGGAAAACGTTTACATTTCAATTGTGAAATACTTACAAAATTAGCTTCAGGCAGATCATGGTCATCCCAGTCTTTCAGGATATTCATTACAAAACTGCCTGCATACAGGGAAATATGTAAAATTCCTGTATGCAGGCAGTCTTATCATTTCATTATTTTATTCCACGCTCTTCAGTGACTCTACCATATTGATCTTTTTCAGCTTAAAATGCATCACCATATTTACAAACATGGAGAATCCGAAGGTAATGAGCCCACTGTAGACAAAGCTTATTGGCTTGATATTTCTTCCGAACATCACCGCATCTACCTCAACGGTTGTGATCACATACCGGTGGAGGAAGATTCCGAACACTGCGCCTGCCAGAATCCCTATGAAGGACAGCAGGATATTTTCCCGGAATACATACTGGGAAACTTCGCCATCATAAAATCCCAGGACCTTCAATGTTGCAAGCTCTCTCTGACGCTCTGTGATATTGATGTTGTTCAGATTATACAGTACCACAAATGCCAGCATTCCGGCAGAAATGATCAGGACCCAGATCACCGCTCCGAGGGATCCCAGCATTCGCTCTACCTGACCTGCTGTGCTGCTTGTATAGCTGATACTTAAAGCTGCCGGATATTTCAGGATCGCATTTCCAAGAGTTTCCAGATCACTCTCTGCATCCTCTTTCATAGTATATACTGTACTTGAATACTTCGGTTTCTCCCCGAATGTTTTTTCATAGCAGGATGGGGTCATGTAAACGTAATGTCCCATATAGTTCTCTGTGACAGCAGTAATCTTTACTTTATACTTTCTGTTGTCTTTCTCCAAGGTGATCTTGTCTCCTGCTTTCACACCGATAAGAGAAGCCGTTTTTTCACAGATCACCGCTCCATCATCGGTAAGCTCATACTGCTCGTGGGACTTTCTGTCACGTAATGTTACATCCTCTTTAAAATTTTCCGTATTTTCCGGAACATACACATAGATACTGACACTTCCCTTTTCTTTTGGTGCCGTCATCTTGGTGAGCTGTACACGGGTATAGTGATCGATCTCGCTGTTTCCGTCCAGGAATTTCAGAAGATCCTTTTCCTGGCTGTCCGTGGCATCCTCATCATTGATCACCATGGCATCATAGTGCTGGATCTGGTCATATTGGAGAAGCGCAATATCCATGATCGAATCATAAAGTCCGAATCCTACAAGCATCAGTCCCATGCTTCCTGCAATTCCGAAAATGGTCATAAAAAGACGCTTTTTATAACGGAAAAGATTTCGCATGGACGATTTCCAGGAAAAGCTCAGATGCTTCCAGATAAAGCTGCTCCGTTCAATAAGGATCCGTTTTCCTTCTTTCGGTGCAGGCGGACGCATCAGAGATGCCGGTGTTTCTGCCAGGGTCTTTGCGCAGGAAAACAGTGTAGCGCCCATAGTACAGATCACCGCTGCCCCGGAAGCGATCAGTGCATATTGTAACTCATAATCCAGCTGCATGTGATCGCCAATATTCCAGTACATGATTCCATACGCCTGGATAATGATAAACGGAAGAACCTTTTCTCCGAAAAGTACTCCTGCGATACTTCCACCTACTGTAGCCAGAAATGCGTAGCTGAGATACTTGGATGCAATGGATGCTTTTCCGTATCCTAGCGCTTTCATGGTTCCGATCTGGGTTCGCTGTTCCTCCACCATTCGTGTCATCGTGGTAAGACTGATCAGAGCCGCTACAAGGAAGAATATCATCGGAAAAACCTTTCCGATGTTTTTCAGTCGCTCTGCGTTATCACCAAAATCCGAATATTCTGGAAGGTCATTGCGGTCCGTGACGATCCACTCCGGTGTTTCAATATCATCCACCTCTTTCTGGGCATCCTCGATCTTCTGCTGGGCTTCCGCAATTTTGTCATCGGCTTCTTTTTTGCCGTCCTGATATTCTTTCTTTCCATCGGAAAGCTTCTTTTTGGCGTCCTCCAGGTCTTTTTTGGCGTCTTTTAATTTCTGTTCATTTTCCCGGATCTCTTTTTCACCATCCAGGAGCTTCTGTTCATTTGCATCCAGTTCTGCCTGACTGCTGGTAAGCTTTTCTGTGTTGGCCTGGATCTCTGCCTGACCGGCATTTAACTGGGCCTGTTTTTCCTCCAGCTGCTGCCGCCCTGAGCTGAGCTGGGCTCTGGCCGAATCCAGCTGACTCTGGCCATCATCCAGAGTTGCCTGGTTTACCGCAATTTCTTCTTTTGCCGCGGAAAGCTCTGCTTTCTTTGTTTCCAGTTCTTTTTTCCCTTTATCCAGTTCTTCCTGGCCTTCGTTCAGCTGTGCCTCTGTCCTGGAAAGTGTCTCTTCCTGTTCTTTGATCTGGCTGAAGCCCTCATTGATCTGACCTAGGCTGCTCTCCAGTTCAGCTCTTGTCTGGGCCAGCTCTGATTTTTTTGCAGTAAGCTCTGCCTGCGCCCCGTCGATCTGGGCCTGACCGGCATTTATCTGTTCTTCCATTGCACTGATCTGACCATTTAAAGTCTGGATCTGCGTGGAAAGCTCCGCCAGCTCTTCCTCGGTTTTTCCTGCTTCCACACCGGCGTCATACTGCGCCTGCAGCTCCGCCGCCTGACTGCTTAATGCCTCTTTCTGGCTGGTCAATTCATCCAGCTGTGCCTGCTGCCCGGAAAGGGCTTCTTCACTGGAACTGATCTGGGATTCGCCCTCGGAAACCTGTACAAGTCCTGCCTCACACTGTTCTTTCTGACCGGTGAGAGCAGTCTTTGTTTCTTTGATCGTATTCTTTCCCGTTTCCAACTGTTCTCTTCCACTGTCAAGCTCAGCCTGTTTGCTTTCCAGTGTTTTTTCCGCTTCCCGGAGCTGGACCTCACCGTCACTTACCTGCTGTTTTGCGGCATTCAGCTGTTCATATCCGGCAGTCAGCTCTGCCTGCTTCTCATTTATCTGTGCTTCGGAGTCGGCAAGCTGGGATCTGGCAGTATTTAACTGGGACAGACCGTCTTCCACCTGCTGTTTTGCGCTGTTAAGCTGAGACCATCCATCTTCAATCTGCTTTCTTCCGTCAGCAAGCTGCTGTTTTCCATCGGTCAGCTCCTTTTTTGCATCACTGAGCTGCTGTTTTCCATCTTCGTACTCTTTTTTTCCATCCTCATACTTCTTCTGCCCATCATCCAGCTTTTTCTTCGCGTCGCCAAGTTTTTCCTCTGATTCCTTCTTTCCGTCCTCAAGCTCTTTTCTGGCATCATCCAGTTTTTCATTGGCTTCTGCGACGATCTCATCGTAGCGCAGGCTGCACTGTTCTTTTTCGATGCCTTCCACACGCTTCTGTATTTTCCTGATAAGATTGTCGTAAGCATCGGTATAGCTGATCACATCCCCGGATTCATGAACCATAATATAGATCTGGGTAAAAGCTTCCTGTTCAAAATCCTCAGGAAGAATGTATCCGAAGCCGCTGACCTCACCGGATCCAAGAGTCGTATTTCCTCTGTTAAATGAAATATAAAGAGGGCTGCTTCCGATTCCCACAACTGTATAGGTTGTTTTTTTCAGAAGCTCACTGTCTCCATCCTCACTGACAGATATGGTATCCCCGATTTTATACCCCCGATTCTTTGCAAATGGCTTGTCCAGAAAAATCTCGCCGCTTTTTTCCGGTATCCTTCCTTCATCTGCTGTAAGTAGATTAAAATTGCTGCTGATAGATTCCAGATGAAGAACCTTCCTGGCATCGTCCTCTCCACTCATAACATCCGTAGAGTAACCGCCCTCAGCCAGTTCCACACCGTCAATGTCCGATACTGCTTTTACATCACGCTGTGTCAGTCCCAGCGTTCCCTGGATTTTCAGATCCATCAGCTTTGCCGCTTCATAATAGGCATCTCCGGAATATCTCATATCCGGAGAAGACGCCTGGATCCCGGAAAAAAATGCAACACCCAGTGCCACGATCAGAAAGATCGAGATAAAACGTGCTTTACTTTTCCGGATCTCCATCCAGAAATCTTTGTGTAATGCTTTCATTCCGTCACCTACCATTCAATCTCTTCCACTGGTGTGGGATGTGCATTTTCAGTCATCCTGGAAACCTTGCCGTTTTTGATCTTGATCACACGGTCGGCCATAGGTGTCAATGCAGAGTTGTGAGTAATGACAATAACCGTCATGCCCCGTTCCCTGCAGGTATCCTGAAGGAGCTTCAGGATTGCCTTGCCGGTCTGATAATCCAACGCTCCTGTAGGTTCATCACAGAGCAGAAGCTTTGGATTCTTCGCCAGCGCTCTGGCTATGGAAACTCTCTGCTGCTCACCGCCGGATAACTGTGCCGGAAAATTGGTCAGTCTCTCCTTCAGCCCTACTTCCTCCAGAACTGTCTTGGCATCCAGAGGATCCTTACAGATCTGAAGCGCAAGCTCCACATTCTCCAATGCAGTCAGATTTGGCACCAGATTATAAAACTGGAATACAAATCCAATATCCTCCCGCCGGTATCCGGTCAGCTGCCGGTCTGTATATTTTGCAATATTTTTTCCATCGATCCAGACATTGCCGGATGTGGCCTTATCCATTCCGCCCAGGATATTCAGCACCGTTGTCTTTCCGGCACCGCTTGGTCCTACCACAACCACAAATTCTCCTTTTTTTATCCGGAAGCTGATCTCATCCACAGCTATGATCTTCACTTCTTTTGAGCCATAGATTTTGGATACATTCTCCAGCTTCACATATTCTTCCGTATGCTCCATTTCCACCCCTCCTCTTTACTCTCTATATGATTTCAGGGGGCTTTTATCTGCCCCCTTTTAATTCTCTCACTCACGTATCACAGCTGTAGAAAAATGTTTTCGGCTATGATCGAATATTATCAATAACTATATTTATAAGTATATCGGTTCTTAATTCAAAATGCAATTTCTACTTATATTTTACAAAGATTTTTCATTCCTGCGCATTTGTATTTTACATTTCTTTTCTATAATACAGACAGATAAAGGAAATCAATATTATGGCTGACTGTTGCTGACAACAGCAGAAGTATAATTCCAGCAAAACAGGAGGATGGATTATGTATAAAGTACTGTGGAATCACTTAGATCAAAATTTAAAAAAGGCCCCTGCGCCAGCTGTTTTTCTTGCACTTTTGACAGCTGGATGGAGTGCAGCCGGAATTCTTGCAGGATTACTTGTTTGTCTGGAACTTCAGACAGAACTGATGGTGAAGCTGACTGTGATCTTATGTGCCGGTGGATACGCCGGACTAATTCCCGGTTTCTTCGGTGGGATCTTTTATCTTTACCGAATGGATCTTCGGAAACCTTCTGCGGGTCCTGCAGCTGATCTGGCAGCTGAAGCGGAAAAAGCTTCTGCCGATCCTGCTTCATTGATCTATTTTCACAATAATTGACAAAAAAGCAGAACTCTGCCTGGTTGTGCAGGGCTCTGCTTTTTTTATTGAATATGTGTATTAAGTTTGATTACTTTCTTATGGAATCCGCAAGCTTTTTTGCTTCTGCTGTCAGTTCTCTTATTTTGTCAAATTCTCCTGCCTTCACAAGATCTCCTTTTACCATCCAGCTTCCGCCGCAGCAGAGGATTTTGTCACAGGAAAGATAGTCCTCAAGGTTTTTCGCATTGATCCCGCCGGTAGGCATAAAACGGATTCCTGTATAAGGAGCTGCCATTGCAGAGCATGACGCTTTGCGTGCTCAGGATGCCATGTACCTTCACCTGTTTTATAATCGTAAACGAATCCTGCTTACGGAAAAAAATTCCTGATGCTGTCCGATCTTCCAGAAGTCTGTCTTCACGGTCTTCAGCAAATACATTTTTATAGGAAAAATAAGCCCTGGAAATTCATCTTTCCAGGGCTTTCTAAGAGGTGCCACCCGGATTTGAACCGGGGATAGAGGTGTTGCAGACCTTTGCCTTACCACTTGGCTATGGCACCATGCTCCCCCTGTTGGACTCGAACCAACGACACTGCGGTTAACAGCCGCATGCTCTACCGACTGAGCTAAGGAGGAATATTTAATTTAAGGATTATACCTTAAAAACTACATACATGCCTGTTGATCATTAATCAAACTCTTGAATCAATTCTTAACCTGCGTTTCTTGGTCAAGCCCTCACCCGAT
>NZ_QUJX01000040.1:0-1584 GCF_003480785.1 Ruminococcus sp. AM26-12LB
CCCAGCAGGTGAACGATCTCGTCCAAAAACTTCTGATCCACCGTGTCCCCGTCCAGCTCCACCGGCAGGACGATGTTCTCATACACATTCAGGATCGGAATAAGGTTATAGTTCTGGAAGATAAAGCCGATGTTGCGGCGGCGAAAGATGGTAAGCTGTTCGTCGTTCATCTTCGACAGTTCTTTGTCCCGGACAATCACATTGCCAGAAGTAGGGGTGTCCAGCCCGCCCATCATGTGAAGCAGGGTAGACTTGCCGCTGCCGGAGGTTCCCACAACGGCCACAAATTCGCCGTCCTCCACGGAGAAGTTCACACCGTCAAGGGCGCGGGTGATGTTCGGCTCTGTGCCGTAATACTTTTTCAGGTCGATAGTCTGTAAAATGCTCATAAAATTCAATCCTTTTTTTGTTTGTTGTAAATGCGGAACGCTGCTGCGCCGGTGGCCGCCAACTGCACCAGAATCAGCACAGCGAACAGGCCGAAGCTCTCATAGTAGAACAGTTCATCCCAAAATAGGAGAACATCACAGAGAGCAGTCAAGGCAACCGTCCAGCGGATGTGCCGGGCCAGCCATTGCCGGAACACCAGCACAAGGGCAACGGGCGGGACGATCAGCAGCGCCAGATTCAAAATCAATGTCGGGGTCAGTTCCATTGCGTCGCCTCCTCACTTTTGTTGATAAGGGTATTGTAAAACCCAAATGTCCGCGAAATGTTACAGCGGCCAAAAAATTTCATTGAAAATCGGGGTGAAATGTTACAACGCTCGGACATTTCAAAAAAATTCACGGCGGACAGCTGGAAATGGTCGTCCGCCGAATCATACTACACAATCTTTTAGATAGATTGATTGTGAAATAATTTCAATCCAATCACCACATCTATCATAAGTTCCACAATGAGAATTATACTAATGGCAACATTAAAATTACATAGGTTATATAATCCGATATAGATTTCACAAGTAAGAAATACAACTTGCAGACACAAATTTAAGTATGTCACTAAATGCTCGTTAGTTCTATTCCACAATCTAAACAGGAACATTGTAAAAATAGGTTTTCCCGTAAAAGCAAAAAGCACTGACAATACCGGCACCAAAAATACATAGTAAGAATCTACTGCATTGCTGGGGGATGTATCTACCCATTGAATTGCTATTTTATCAGGAACAACGAAAAATAAAACAATAGATAAAATAACATTGATTATTAAGATGATTGTTGTTGCTTTGCAAAAATTGATTTTTTTCATGGTGTTTTCTCCTGTTATAAGTGTGCTTTATTTAGTCGGCAACATAATGGAAAATTCCGAACCCTTGCCCGGCTCCGAAACCACTTTGATATAGCCGCCCTGCCGTGTTACGATCTCGCGGGCCAGATACAGGCCAATGCCCACGCCCTGCTGTTCGTGTACTTCTTCCTCACGATAGAAGCGCCGGAAGATGGCGGCCTGATTGCTTTCGGAAATGCCCTTGCCGGTGTCGGCTACTTTGATTTCCACATACATTTCCCACAGCACCACAGACACAGCGATTTTCCCGCCTGCCGGGGTGTACTTCACCGCATTGTCCAGCAGGTTAAA
>NZ_QUJX01000041.1:0-509 GCF_003480785.1 Ruminococcus sp. AM26-12LB
TTTCCTTAGAAAGGAGGTGATCCAGCCGCACCTTCCGATACGGCTACCTTGTTACGACTTCACCCCAGTCATCGGTCCCGCCTTCGGCAGCTCCTTCCTTGCGGTTAGGTCACTGACTTCGGGCGTTACTGACTCCCATGGTGTGACGGGCGGTGTGTACAAGACCCGGGAACGTATTCACCGCGGCATTCTGATCCGCGATTACTAGCGATTCCAGCTTCGTGTAGTCGGGTTGCAGACTACAGTCCGAACTGGGACGTTATTTTTGGGATTTGCCCACCCTCGCAGGTTCGCTTCCCTTTGTTTACGCCATTGTAGCACGTGTGTAGCCCAAATCATAAGGGGCATGATGATTTGACGTCATCCCCGCCTTCCTCCAGGTTATCCCTGGCAGTCTCCTCAGAGTGCCCGGCCGAACCGCTGGCTACTGGGGATAGGGGTTGCGCTCGTTGCGGGACTTAACCCAACATCTCACGACACGAGCTGACGACAACCATGCACCACCTGTC
>NZ_QUJX01000042.1:0-688 GCF_003480785.1 Ruminococcus sp. AM26-12LB
CCAAAAGGTTTCGTGTAGCGGCACGTAAAAGCTGTACTGTGCCCGGGCAGGGTAATTACTGGGACTATTTGATACTCGGAAGGGTATTACGCCCACACCAGGGAGATACGGTGAGTCCGCGCCGGGGACTCAATGATACCGGCGACATTTTAGACATTCGGAAGGATGTCGCGGCTGACAGCCAGCATAAAACCGCTTTTTAAGATTATGGGCGCTGGATAACAAAAAAGTTGTCCAGTGCTGTTTTTTTATACTATAGTGATGATTGGGAAAAGATAGATGGGAAAACAACAGGATAGAGAGAAAATTGTACAGGAGATTAAAGTGGCTGCTGATCTGTATAGGAAGCATTTAGTAGGTAAAAGATTTCTATATGTATTTGAAGGCAGATATATTGAGGTGCTTTATAAAGCTGCCAATTTTAGGCACTTGACAGGTGTGGCCACGAACCTTTCAGCAAAAAAGTTTTATAGTTATGCAGCAAAAAAGATGCTTCAGGCTTCGCAGATATTTTTTACACCGCAGCACCCTTTTTCATTGTGTAAGCGTAAGATTAAGCATATCGGACAGATTGCAATGCTGGCTGGCTCAGAAGGATTTATGCTGGAAGAGATTGTTACAGACACGAGAACTTATAAGTTTGGCACAACAGATCTTAATTTTACTCTATGCTTAAATAAAGAGTATG
>NZ_QUJX01000042.1:698-966 GCF_003480785.1 Ruminococcus sp. AM26-12LB
CAACAGATCTTAATTTTACTCTATGCTTAAATAAAGAGTATGATGATAAGGGGCAGCAAAAGGGCGATTGCTTTGTAG
This sequence comes from Ruminococcus sp. AM26-12LB, assembly GCF_003480785.1. Classification (NCBI taxonomy): domain Bacteria; kingdom Bacillati; phylum Bacillota; class Clostridia; order Eubacteriales; family Oscillospiraceae; genus Ruminococcus; species Ruminococcus sp. AM26-12LB. The sequence continues at coordinate 777 of NZ_QUJX01000042.1, forward strand.
TAGAATCGCTGCGAGATGAAGATTGCTTTTCTAAAAGTAGAACAGCATATACAGTAACTCATATTTTTTCAGCGCCGAATGATGCGAAAAAATATACAAATTTACTGTTTTTAGATGAAAATGCAACGATAGACGGTCTTCCAGATGAAATTAAAAACATGCTGGATCAAACTTTATTACATAAATAAAA
>NZ_QUJX01000043.1:0-656 GCF_003480785.1 Ruminococcus sp. AM26-12LB
ACAGGAATTTCCCTATCTTAAAACGAAAATGCCGACTCTCTGGACAACAGCTATTTTGTATCGACGGTGGGCGGTGCCCCGATGGAAGCAGTAAAACAGTATATTGAAAACCAGAAAACATCGCAGAGACAAAAGGATAAGATGGGATAATGCAAAAAGGAATTAAATTCAGAATCTACCCGAACAGAGAACAGAAAAACTTCATCCATCAGACCCTGGGATGTTGCCGGTTCATCTACAACCGGGGACTTGCCATGCGTAAGGAAGGCTATGAAAATGGGGAAAAGATCGGCTATTCCCAGACTTCCGCCATGCTGACTGAACTGAAAAAGCAAGAGGAGTTTGCTTTTCTGAAAGCAGCAGATTCCATTGCATTACAGCAGTCTCTGCGGGATCTCGACCGGGGATTTGTGAATTTCTTTCAGAAACGGGCTTCCTATCCAACCTTCAAAAGTAAACATAACCGGTTCCAGTCATACAGAACGGTAAATCAAAAAGATAATATTCGTATTGTGGGAAGATATATCAAACTTCCGAAACTTGGATTTGTTAAAATACGGCAGTCGATGGAAGTGGAAAAGATTAATCACGTGATCATTGAGCACACACCGGCTGGAAAATATTTTGCGGTTTTAAATGTTGATTTTGAACCGGAA
>NZ_QUJX01000043.1:666-936 GCF_003480785.1 Ruminococcus sp. AM26-12LB
CAGCAGATTCCATTGCATTACAGCAGTCTTTGCGGGATCTCGACCGGGGATTTGTGAATTTCTTTGAGAAACGGGCTTCCTATCCAACCTTCAAAAGTAAACATAACCGGTTCCAGTCATACAGAACGGTAAATCAAAAAGATAATATTCGTATTGTGGGAAGATATATCAAACTTCCGAAACTTGGATTTGTTAAAATACGGCAGTCGATGGAAGTGGAAAAGATTAATCACGTGATCATTGAGCACACACCGGCTGGAAAATATTTTG
>NZ_QUJX01000044.1:0-866 GCF_003480785.1 Ruminococcus sp. AM26-12LB
AACATAAAGAATCATCTACAAAATGTTCTATCTAAATGGCATTGAAAACGGGCTTCGCAACTCTGAGTGCTTTCCCCCTCGCAGATTTCCTCCGCTTTGAAAAGCGAAAATACTATATCTAAAAATACTATATCTAAATAAATAACAATTTTCCCAAGCTTTTCATCACAAAAGCGAAATATCCTCCTCCGGAGGAAGCAGCTTCTTAAAAAATCGATACAACAGCATCGAATTTATAAAAGCTACAAGTCCAAATCCAAAGAAAAACCAGCAGCATGCGTAAAGTGGCTGTAGCTTTGCATCGAGATATGTCATATACAATGGAAAGATCGTGATCACCGCAATGGCGATCGTTGTGGGGAAATGCATAAATGCCAGCAGAAATGCATTTCTGCAAAGTGCCCCCAGTGTATTAGCAAAGGTTGCGATTACCGGGAATATGTATAAAGTAAAAATTATCAGCAAAGTCAGAACCCCCACAGAAAGATAAAACAGCATATGTGCAGCGCTTCCTTCTGCATGGAGCAGAAAGCGGATATTCAGGATGAGCATGGTTCCGGCAGCAAGGATCAGCAGCCATATGATCAGTGACTGTTTGAAGTTTTCCTTAAAAGCTCTGAAAAATGTTTTCGTTGTGCCGTTGTTATTCCCTTTTACTGTACGCATCATGCAGTGATAAAGGGCAGTTAGTGATGGCCCAATGGTGATCACGGGGATGCAGCAGAGAATAAAAAGAAGATTGGCGATCACGATGTCACCCAGCTTGTTGAGAAATACATGGACGACATTATCTTCATTTAAAAGATTCATAACGAAATACCGTTACTGAAAACTTATAAAAAGTTATAAACTTCTATGTTTCATTC
>NZ_QUJX01000045.1:0-817 GCF_003480785.1 Ruminococcus sp. AM26-12LB
TTCCCGCCTGCCGGGGTGTACTTCACCGCATTGTCCAGCAGGTTAAAAAGGGCTTCGGATGTCCACTTGCTGTCATGGAAAACGGTCAAATCCTCCGGGCAGTCCACGGACACGACGATTTCCTTTTTCTCTGCTGCATACACAATTCCACTCATGGCCTGTGCCACGGTATCAAAGAGGCGGCCCGGTTTCTTATCCAACTGGATCACGCCCGTTTCCAGCCGGGAAGTTTTCACAAGGGCCTGAAAGAGAAAGTCCAGCTTATCCGTCTGGCTGCGGATTCCCCGGATAAAGTCGGTGCGCTCCGCCTTGGTCATAGGCTTTTCCAGCAGCGTGTCCGTCGCCATTTTCAGATTGCTTACCGGCGTTTTCACTTGATGGGAAATATCCGATACAAGGGTCTGTAACTCCTGCCGTTCCTCGTCCACCCGGCGGCGGTTCTCCTGCATGATCTGATAGAGCCTTGCCAGCCGGTGTCCAATTCTGGCAAGCTGGGTTTCGCTGTCCTCTGGCCGCTGGGGCGCTTCATTTCCGGCGATCATGTGGTCTAAAGTCTGGCATAGGTCAGCGGTAAACTGCGACAGCCGCTTTCCAAACGCCTGCGTCAGTACAAAAATCCCCACAAGGGCGCACAGCAGCAGCGCCCCGCCCGTCAGCAGCACCGCCGTCTGTTTTGTCACAAGAAACAGGGCTATGGTGATCCCGGACATGGAAAGGACAAGCCCCATTGCTACCCGGCCAAACAGCCGCTTTACCGAGAGGTTTTGCAACTTCATTTTGCCTCGCCTCCCGTCCATTGATAGCCCATGCCGTAAAC
>NZ_QUJX01000046.1:0-430 GCF_003480785.1 Ruminococcus sp. AM26-12LB
CCGTTACTGAAAACTTATAAAAAGTTATAAACTTCTATGTTTCATTCCTACTTCAACGAGTATGCTTTTGATGATATAAATATCTATCTACTCACAAGTTCTTGTACTCTCCATAGGCGTAAATTCCGGATTAACGTACCCGTACATATTTGCACTAACGTTTTAGTGTTAGCTTGCAACTCTTTCTCCATAAGCCTTGAGATTTATAGATGCCTGAAAATCTCTATCAATGACATTTCCACAATCACATTTATAAATTCTGTCAGATAATTTCAAGTCTTTTTTAATGTTTCCACAGCAACTGCAAAGCTTTGATGATGGATAAAACCGATCAGCCACAATAAGCTGGATCCCTTTATCCCTGCACTTGTGTTCAAGCTGCTTTCTAAACTCAAAAAACCCCTGATTCTGAACTGCTTTTGATAAATGT
>NZ_QUJX01000046.1:440-755 GCF_003480785.1 Ruminococcus sp. AM26-12LB
TAAACTCAAAAAACCCCTGATTCTGAACTGCTTTTGATAAATGTCTATTTTTCATCATTCCACTAACATTCAAATCTTCAATACAAATAAATCTTGGTTTTCGACTTACAATTTCAGATGTAGTCTGATTCAAATAGTTCTTACGGATATTTGTTAATCTGTGATTTCGTTTTAATAAAAGTTTTTCCTTTTTGATTACATTATTTGTTTTGCAGTAACTTTCTCCTTTCTTATTTTTCTCGTAAGAGCGAGAGATACTACGCTGTAATCTGCGTTTCTGTTTTTCTAGTTTCTTTACTTTCTGACTTTTATTGA
>NZ_QUJX01000047.1:0-289 GCF_003480785.1 Ruminococcus sp. AM26-12LB
CGCTTCATCACCCTAGCGTAGGTGATGCGGTCTCTTGATTCTCGTGTTACTACAGTAAGTGCTTTCTTCTCACGAAGTTTACACTCACGTTCGTAACGTATGTGTTTGATTACTCTGTTCATAACAGATAAATCGATGTCTTCCTATCTTTGCGTTTGCATTAATTTCTTAATACTTTGCGTTTAAGGATATTTGATTAACTTAATCAAATCTCATGTATGCAGTTTTCAAGGTACAATGCTGACTGATGTTTTATCAGCCATCTGAAAGGAAAATAGCTTTTTCTCTC
>NZ_QUJX01000047.1:299-613 GCF_003480785.1 Ruminococcus sp. AM26-12LB
AGAACTCACAAACTGTTTTTGTAAACTCTGATCACTGGTAAAAACCAGCTATTATAACAGTCCTTCCCGACTGATTTAGGGTTAGCACCGGACTTATCGAAAATCTTCTGGTTCCACTCTGTTTCCAACAGAGCTCACTTTCCAGTGCCCGTTCTATTTTTATCAGGCAGCTTCGCCTGTTTCTTTCTTTTTAATCTGGCGCCCACCTGCTCTCCCACACCGTCTCCAGTGCAGTACCATCGGCCGATTGGGTCTTAACCGTCGTGTTCGGGATGGGAACGGGTGTGTCCCCCAACCGCATCGGCACCAGAAAT
>NZ_QUJX01000048.1:0-318 GCF_003480785.1 Ruminococcus sp. AM26-12LB
GTATTTGAAGGCAGATATATTGAGGTGCTTTATAAAGCTGCCAATTTCAGGCACTTAACAGGTGTGGCCACAAACCTTTCCGCAAAAAAGTTTTATAGTTATGCAGCAAAAAAACTGCTTCAGGCTTCGCAGATATTTTTTACACCGCAGCACCCTTTTTCATTGTGTAAGCGTAAAATTAAGCATATCGGACAGATTGCAATGCTGGCTGGCTCAGAAGGCTTTATGTTGGAAGAGATTGTTACAGATACGAGAACTTATAAGTTTGGCACAACAGATCTTAATTTTACTCTATGCTTAAATAAAGAGTATGATGAT
>NZ_QUJX01000048.1:328-596 GCF_003480785.1 Ruminococcus sp. AM26-12LB
CAACAGATCTTAATTTTACTCTATGCTTAAATAAAGAGTATGATGATCAGGGACAGCAAAAAGGCGATTGCTTTGTAGTAGAATCACTGCGAGATGAAGATTGTTTTTCTAAAAGTACAACAGCATATACAGTAACTCATATTTTCTCAGCACCGAATGATGCGAAAAAATATACAACTTTACTGTTTTTGGATGAAAATGCAATGATAGACAGTCTTCCGGATGAAATTAAAAACATGCTGGATCAAACTTTATTACATAAATAAAA
>NZ_QUJX01000049.1:0-524 GCF_003480785.1 Ruminococcus sp. AM26-12LB
TCTTATAAGCTGGAGATCGGAAAAGACCCGGTAGGAAATATGCAGCGTATCCATAACACCCTTTTTTCCATTGACAGGAAGCTGACGGAAAGTGAGCAGAAATTGGAAACCGTACAACAGCAGCTTGCTACTGCACAGGAAGAGGTAAAGAAACCATTCCCGAAAGAAGCAGAGCTGAATGAAAAGATGGAACGGTTATCCGAGTTAAATGCGTTGCTGAACATGGATGAAAAGGGCAATGAGACGATTATGGCAGATGAGGATATTGGCAGAGAAGGAAGTAGCACAGATAGCAGGGATGCTGTAGAAGAAAAAGAACTTCCGGAAACAGCAGACAGAATCCATAAGCCATCTATTCTGGAACGCTTAAAGCAGGAGAAGGCACAGCAGAATACAGCGGAACAGCCACCTGTACAGAAAACTGCAAAGAAAAAACACGAACAGGAGTTATAAAAGATTTCCCGTCAGAGTTTTCTCTGGCGGGGACATAAAATGGAGGGTTTGTTTATGGCAAATAATATAGA